>SLGN01000102.1 GCA_007123695.1 Verrucomicrobiales bacterium | reverse complement strand
GGTGACGTCGCCGGGGGCGACGACGCGGGCGAGGTATTGGATCTGGTAGTCGCCGGCCCCGGTGACCGAATCGACGAAGAAGAGGGCGCGGTCGGTGCGCAGCTCGCGGTGGTTGGTCCAGAGGGGACGGGTGGACCGGGCCGCGTTGATGCGCTGGGTCTCGGTCGTCTTGAAGTGGGGATTGACGGCTTCGAAGATGGAGGGCAGGGCGTCGTCGATGGCGAGGTAGCTCTCGCGCTCGTGCGGCAGGTTCACGTCGAGGGTGACGAGGACGAGGTCGCCGACGCGGAGTCCGTCGGCGGGGCCGACGCTGCCGTCGGTATCGACCTTTTCGTAGCGCCGCCGGATGGAGAAGCCGCGGTTCTCGGGCTCGAGCGGGACGAGCGGAGGCCGGGCCGCGACGGCGACGGACGCGTAGACGGGCGAGGCCGCCTGCGTGGCCACGGAGAGGGCGCGTCCGGCGCCTTTGCCGGAAAAGGAAAAGTCGATGGTGGCGGCGCCGGGCTCTTCGGGCAGCGAGACGGTCTCGGCGCCGCCGTCGAAGGCGAGCTCGACGCGGTTGGCGCCATGCCGGTGGGAAACGGACTCGCTGTAGGCGGCGAGGGCGATGAGGGGCCAGGCGTTCGAATAGGTGCTGCCCCAGCCGGCGGAGGGTCCGCGCAGCTTCATCAGCTCGTCGACGCCGGCCTCGACGCCAGGTCCGTCGGGGTCGCGGCGCAGCTCGGCGAGCAGGCGGGTCGCGGCGATGTAGGGCTGGCGGTACCACGAGACCTGGGACGAAGGCGCCGGACCTGTGTCGGGGCCGAGCAGCGTCTCGATGCGTTCGGGCGTCGCCTGGCCGCCCTCGATCATGGCGAGGGCGAGAAGGGAGCGTGCTTCGGCGGGCAATTTCGGCCGCTTCCCGTAGAGGACGTCGAGGTAGGAGGGCTCTCCCTTTCCGGCGAGGGCGAGGGCGTAGGCGGCGAGGCAGCGCTGCGACAGCGCGTAGGCCTCGTCGTCGGCGGCGGCCCCGCGCATCTGCTCGGCGAGGTAGGCCCAGAGCGAATGCACCGAGTCTGCGGGCAAGGCGACGCCGTCGCGCTGGGCGAGGGCCACGGCGACTCCGGCGTAGGCGCTGGCCCAGAGCTCGGCGCGGTGCTGGCCGGGCCAGTAGGCGAGCCCGCCGTCGCGGGTCTGCATCGAAAAGATGCGGGCGAAGGCGGCCCCGACGACCTCGGCGACCTCCTGCTCGGTCTTGCCGATCTGGGGCAGGACCTTTCGCAGCTGCCGGGTGGTGAGCCACGGAATCAGCGACGATGTGGTCTGCTCGAGGCAGCCGTAGGGGTAGCCGAGCAGGTAGTCGAGCCCGTCGGCGGCCTCGACGAGGCGGGAGTTGGAAAGCGTAACGGTCACGCTGCCCTCGCCCTCGAGGAGGCGGCGGTCGACTTCGGAGAGGGCGTCGTCGAGACGGCCCCCGTCGCGCAGGGAAACGGTGCGCGTCTCCCGCAGCAGCGGCAACGGGTAGCCGATGGCGAGGACCGACTCGGTCGCGTCGGAGAGCCCCTCTTCGGAAAGGGAGCGCACCGACCATTGCCAACGGGCCTCGCCGGTGGCGACGAGGGCGACGGGATAGGAGAGGGTCTCGGTGGCCCCGGCGGGCAGGCTGAGGCGCGCGACCCTCTCGTCGCCGCCGGGCGCGGGAGCGAGCGAGGTCGGGATCTTCTCCCCGATGCGGCCGAGGAAGGCGGCATGTTCGTCGAGGACGACCCTCACCTCGACCTCCTGGGCCGAGGGGGTGTTGTTGTGGAGCACGGCGGTGACGTCGAGCTGGTCGGTGAGGTTGCCGAAGCGCGGCAGGGCGGGCTCGATGACGAGCGGCTTGTTGACGACGAGATCGGTCTCGCCCTTGCCGAAGCGGTCGCCCTCGGCGACGACGGCCATGACGCGGAAGGAAGTGAGGTTGTCGGGCGCGGTCAAGGTGGCGCGGACGGTGCCGCTGTCGTCGGTGAGCAGGGCGCCCTGCCACAGGGCGAGCGCCTTGAAGTCGGCCCGGATGCGGTCGGCGTCGATCCCGAATCCCTCGCCGCCGCCGCCGATGACGAAGCCTTTGTTCGAAAACTGCTGCTCCAGGGGGTTTTCCGGAAGCAGGTTGCGGAGGCTCTGTCCGGTCCAGACGGCGAGCGGATAGGGCGCGTGGAAGACCTCGCCGGGGTCGGGGGTGCGGTAGCCGGTCAGGGCGAGGACGCCCTCGTCGACGGCGTAGAGCGCGACTTCGGCGCCGACGACGGGCCGGCCCTCGTGGTCGCGGACGGTGGCGGAGACTTCGACCTCCTCGCCGGGCTGGTGGGACTCGGCCTCGCCGGCGGAGACGGTGGTGGCGAGGACGGCGGCGGGGTCGTCGACGCGGATCTCGCAGTAGCCGAGGCGGTGGTCGGCGGCGCGGTGGACGTGGGGGCTGTCGTCGGCGCCCCGCACGACGAGGAGCGAGGCGTAGAGATTCGGCGCACCGGCCTTTTCGATGGGCACCTCGATGACCGTCTCGTAGCTGTCGATCTCGATGGCGCGGGTCTCGCGCACGCCGCCGCGCTCGACCGAGAAGAGGGCGTGGCCGAAGACCGGCGAGCGGGCGAGGAGACGCGCGGTCTCGCCGACGGAGTAGCGTTCCTTGTCGGGCACGAGGTCGATGCGCACGACGTCGTGCGAGGACCAAGAGGGCTCCTCGGCGCCGATGACGGTGAAGCCGATGCGGGTCAGAACCTCGCGCCCGCGCGCGTCTCGCGCCTGCACGGTGATGCGGTAGTCGCCCGCCTCGGCGAAGTCGAGGGAGCGGGGCGCGGCGCGGGGCAGGCCGGTGGCGGGGTCGGAGGCGGTGCGCAGCTCGAAGCGGTCTTCGGCCACCGCCTCGAGGCGCAGCTCGCTGCGGTGCGAGGCGCGCCCGCCCGCGCCGAGGACCTTGACCGTGGTCCAGTGCTCCCTCTCGACGAGCATGGAGACATCGACCGCTTCGGAGTGGATGCCGTCGGCGGCGGAGACGGCGGCGAGGGAGAAGGTGGCGCTGTCGCCGGCGCGGTGGACGCCGTCGGGGCGGCGCAGGCCGAGGTAGAAGTCGGAGCTGTGCACGACGAAGTCGCGCGAGCCCGAGAGGGTCTGCTGGTTGGCGTCGGTGACGGAGGCGACGAGGTGGACGCGGCGAGGGCCGGGGTGGCCTTCCTGCCGGGGCAGGGCGAACTCGACGAGGGCGCCGCCCTTCGAGTCGAGGGCGACGGTGCCGTCGGCGCCGAAGCCGGGATCGGCCTCGGCGTGGTTTCCGAACTGGAATCCGTCGAACCCGCGGGGCCGGGGGAAGTCGCTCGAAGCGTAGGCGTTCCACGTCGCCTCGGCCTTGGAAAGGGGGCGGCCCATGTAGTAGGCGGCTTCCACGGGGATGGAGAGGCCGCCTTCCTCGTCGGTTTCCCCGGGCTCTCCCACGCTGACGCGGAAAGTGTCGGCGCGGTAGTCGTCGACGCGGAAGGAATGCCTCTCCACGAGCCTCCAGTTGCGGCGTGCGTCCGCATCTCCGTCGGCGGGGTTGAAATCGACCTCGAGGCTGTGCCAGCCCGTGCCCTCGGGCGGCAGGGAGAAGGCTCCGTCGTAGCTGCCGCGCTCGCCGAGCTCGATCTCGCGCTCGAAGACGCGGCGGTTCCTCCCGTCGAAGAGCCGCAGGCGGGCGCTTCCCTCGCCCGCGCCGACGAGCGCGTCGGCGTCGACGAAGCGGGAGATGGCCTTGAGCTTGACCTCGTCGCCGGGGCGGTAGACGCCCCGGTCGGTGAAGACGAGGGTGCGGCGCTCGCCGGGAACAGGCTCGTCCCAGCGCTGCTCGATGCCGAAGCTCCACAGGCCCATCGAGTCGAGATCGTCGTGAAAGAGGATGGCGTGGCGGTCTCCGTCGAGGCTGGCGTCGAGGTAGAGGCTGCCCTCGTTGGCGGCGTAGAGGGCCCGCGCTATGCGGGCGACGCCGTCGGCGCCGGTCTCGGTCCGGTCGAGGGCGGCGCCGCTCGCGTCGCGCAGGGCGAGGGCGAGACCGGGCAGGGGGCGGCCCGACTTCAGCGAAAAGGCGTAGACGGCGGTGGCGTCGCGGCCCTGCTTCCAGGCGAGGCCGATGTCGGTGAGCTGCACGATCGACTGCGCCCGCACCTCCCGGTTTTGGCGGGTCGCCGACCGGCCCTCGGTCGCGATGTGGAAAGCGCCCGTCCCGGTGCCGCCGGTGAGCTCGTCCCAGTCGAAGGAGACGGTCTCGGCCTCGTCGGTGGCGGTCTCGGAGGGCCGGAACTCGTCGTGGACGATGCGGCCGGGCACTTCATCGAAATCGAGGGACTCCTTTTCACCGGACTCCTCCGGATCGTTCGAACGCGATGCTGCGGTGTAGTTCGCGCGGTAGGCCTCGAGGGCGAGGACGAGGTCGCTGCCCTCCAACTGCTTCACCCGGGTGCGGAGCCCGGCGAGGTTGCCCGTGCGCACGTCGAAGCGGCGACGCCCCGAGGCGTTCTGGATGGTGGAATAGGCGGGATGCGCCACGAAGCCCTCGTTGGGAACGAAGCGCACCGTCTCCGAGACGGCGGCGGCGAGCTTGGTCCCGTCGCTGGCGGCGAGCCTGGCATCGACGCCCACCCGGTAGTCGATGCCGTATTCGAAGCGGCCGACGAGCCGAAGCCGCCCGGCGGAGGACTCCACCGCGAGTTCGGCGGGCGCGGGGTCCACGGTGACGAGTTCGGCCAGCCTGGCCTCGTCGATCTCCTCGGCGAGGGCGCGCTTGTTGTGCGAGACGATGACCTCGAGCGGGGCGTTGTAGAGATTCCTCGGTGCGACATTGCGGATCTTGAAGTTGCTGATGGTGCCGATGTAGTCTTCGCGGTCCTCGGCGGCGCGGTGCGTGCCGTCGGCCGAGGCGAGTCCGGCGGCGGAATGGAGGATCCAGACGACGTCGAGGGCGAGGGGGGATTCCGGACGCACCAGCACGTAGCGGTCGAGCGCGGCTTCCTCCCCCGGCTCTTCGACGAATTCGCCGAGGAACTCGGCGACCCGGGCGGCGTCGGGCCGCGTCGCCACGACCGGCGCGGTGCGCCCGCCGCCGCGGGTCCGCCAGCTCGTCGACCGGGCCACGGCGGCGGGATCGACGGGGGCGTTGAAGCGCAGGAGCAGCTCCGGCTCGCGGGTGAGCTCGTTTTCGCCCCAGAAGCTCTGGGGAAAGCGCTGGTAGGTGAGCGCAGGGACCGACTCCCTCGCCGCTTCCTGGGCGAAGGGGCCGACGAGCAGAAACGCGGCGGCAAGGACGGGAAGGACGGCGAACAGGGCAAGGGGGCGGACGGTCTTCATGGCGGACGGTTCTCGGGGAGGGACGGATATCGACGGATCGACGGGTGCGGGGCGCGGCAGAGGCGCAGGGGGATTCTACGGCGCCCGGCGGCGGCGTCTTTCATCGCTTGCGTTCCTCTCCGACAAAAACGTTTCGGCGGCGGCTTTGATTAGGCATTCGGCAGCGTTTCGGATCCGGGGGGAAGCGCGGAAGAAAAAAGATTCGTCCTTCCGGCCAAGGGGGGGCATCTTTGCGGCCGGCCCATGCAGAAAGAACCCCCACCTGAAAACGACATCGCCGTCGCGGCCAAATCGGTCGTGCGCACTTTCCAGATCGGCGAGAACCGCATCGAAGTGCTGCGCGGCGTCTCTCTCGAAGTGCGGCGGGGCGAGACGCTCTTTCTCGTCGGTCCTTCGGGGGCGGGGAAAACCTCGCTGCTCTACACCCTCGCGGGTCTGGAGCGGCCCAACGAAGGCGAGGTCCTCCTCGACGGTCGCTCCCTCTACCGGCTCGGGCGCCGCGAGCAGGCGCGCGTGCGCAACGCCAGCCTCGGCTACGTCTTCCAGAGCTTCTTCCTGCTGCCCGAGCTCACCGCCCTGGAAAACGTGCTGGTGCCCGCCCTCATCCGGCGGCGCGAGGCCCGCGGGCGGGCCATGGAGCTGCTCGAACGGGTCGGTCTCGGCGACCGGGCCGCCCACCTCCCCAACGAACTTTCCGGCGGCGAGCAGCAGCGCGTCGCCATCGCCCGCGCTCTGATGAACGATCCCGCCATCATTTTCGCCGACGAGCCCACCGGGAACCTCGACACCGCCACCGGCGCCTCGGTCATGGCCCTGCTGATGGATCTGGTCAACGAGCGCAAGCGCACCCTGCTCATCGTCACCCACGACCGCAGCATCGCCCGCGAGGGCGACCGCACCGTGACGCTCGTCGATGGCCGCATCGTCGACTGACGCGACCACGACCAAAGGGGATATGGTGAAGGACCTGACAGGGTTGGCCGCCGCCGGGGCCGGCCTCATGCTGCTCGCCGGACCGGACGTATTCGCCCACCCCGCCCACACCAAGCCGGTCAACCATCCCTTCGTCGTCGGCTTCGAGCGCTTCCACGGGCCCCTCGACGACGAGGACTACCTCGCCGAAGGCGGCTTTTTGCTCCTCAACGAGCTCAACTGCGTCGCCTGCCACGCGCCGTCCGAGGCGCTCGCCGCCGACTTTCCCGGCGTCGTCGCCACCTCGCTCGAGGGAGTCGGCTCGCGCCTCCGTCCCGTCGAACTCGAACTCTTCGTGCGCAACCCGCGTTTCGCCAAGCGCGACACCACTATGCCGAGCCTCTTCGCCGGACCCGACCGCGACCTCAACGAAGTCGCCGCCCTGCGAGCCTGGCTCGGCAGCCTCGTCGAGGAGGTGCCCGTCCATCCCCTCGGCGAAATCGAGAGCGGACGCGCCCTCTACCACCGCATCGGCTGCGTCGCCTGCCACGCCCCCGAGCCCGGCTACCGTCCCCCAGGTCTTCCCGAAGAGGCCGACATCGACCTCGTCGGGCTCCCCAGCGTGCCGATGAACCTCGCCGACCACTACGGCTACGGCGCCCTGGTCGAGTTCCTACTCGATCCCCTCCGCCACCGGCCCTCGGGCCGCATGCCCGACTTCGGGCTTTCGCCCGGCGAGGCACGCGACCTCGCCGCCTACCTCAAGGCCGGTCCCGACCTCGTCCTGCCCGACGACCTCGTCGCCGCCCTCGACCTGCCCGCCGAAGAACCCGACCCGGCCCTCCTTGCCGAGGGGCGCCGTCTTTTCGCCACAAAAAGCTGCCATGCCTGCCACGCCGCGCCGGGCGAAGACGCGAAAGCGCTCGCTGCCCCCGCCGCCCGGCCTCTTTCCGATCTCGATCCCGCCGCCGCCGGCGGATGCCTCTCGGAACGACCCCAGGGCGGACCGGTCCCCTTCTACGGGCTCGCCGAAGCGCAGCGCTCCGCCTTGGTCGCCGCCCTCCGCCGCCTCCCCGTGCGGCAACCCGCCGATCCGGCGACGGCGCTTTCCTCCGGCATGAAGCGCCTCAACTGCCACGCCTGCCACGAACTCGGCGGCGTCGGCGGGCCCGAGTTCGCCCGCGAGCCCTACTTCGGCACCCTCCTCGACGCCGACAAAGGAGCCGAGACCACCGAACGCCTGCCCCCGGTCCTCGACGGCGTCTCCGGGCGGATTGGCAACGAGGGACTGCGCCGCATCCTCCTCGATCCCGGGACCGCCCCCAAGTCCCGCCCCGGCCTCGCCACGCGCATGCCCCGCTACCCCGAAGCGCTCCTAGCCCCACTGCTGCGGGGGCTCGGTTCAGCCGGACAAGAAGACCCCGGCGCTCCGTAGCCGGCGGACTTCGCCAGTGCGCAGTTTGTTCGACCTCGGGACATCGTCGCGATGATTGTCGTTCTGCCCGCTCTCCGCCAGCGTGGGCGCGAAGAGTTTGCTGCCGACCAGGGAATTCCACGTCCGAACCGCCCCTGTCCCCGCGCGGACACAACGCCCCAATCGTGACCCCCCGTTTGAACGGCCCGGCAAGCAGTGCGCAAGACCTCGGGATAGCAGGAATCTTCGAGATTGCAGAAGATCCCGCAAACATCACCGCCCGCCCGGGAACCAAATGCCGCTCAGCGACGCAGGAGACGCAGTGGTAAATTCTCTTTCGAGGATAGGAAATCCGCCCTGCTTCACCCATCGAAGATCACAGAATGAGGCGACCTGAAAAACATTATAATAAGCCTGCTTCTAAGCAATATCCCCCGCTTTTAACGGAACAATTAACATCTCGGCAACGCATAGAATGCAGCGATAAATTTCTCTCCCCGGCGTGAGAATTTAATGCAATTCATTCCTTGCATTCATGACATGAGTTGACCACCCCAAAAATCCGGATTCAATAATTATACGCCTGGATTTTCATTCTCGCCTATACGCCTGGATTTTCATTCTCGCCTGGATTTTCATTCTTCGGCTGCCCTCTTCCGGCTCGCTGGGGCGCGGCTCCCGATCCAGGGGCGACGGGACCGAGGCCATCGATCACTCGAACGGCTCTCCGGGTGACTGGGCGGCGACGAGGGGCTGCGCTACCTCCTTCTCGAACCTGCCACGGTCCTCGAACTCCGATTGGGACTCGCAACGCCCCTGTCCCGCAACCCGGAGCGCTCCTCGCACCCTTTCCTCGGGGACTGAGACCAGTCGCGGAGTTCGGGGAAGCCCCCATGCCAGAGGGGGCTACGCTACTTGATAAAGGCAGGGGCGGGCCCGGATTCGGAGCTTTCCGAGCAGGTTTCGCTCCCACCGCAGTCGGCCACCCGCCCGTCGAATAATCCACCCCTGCCGGAATTCCGGGTTGCCATCGGGCGGGTTTGAACAACTATACCGCTCCAAAAACGGTTCAACCCCACACTCCAGTTCGATGACAGACCTCTCCAAATACCGCAACATCGGCATCTTCGCCCACGTCGATGCCGGCAAGACCACCACCACGGAGCGCATCCTCAAGCTCACCGGCAAGATCCACAAGCTCGGGGAGGTCCACGACGGCGCTGCCACGACCGACTTCATGGACCAGGAAAAGGAGCGTGGCATCACGATCCAGTCCGCCGCCACCACCTGCTTCTGGAAGGACCACCGCTTCAACATCATCGACACCCCGGGGCACGTCGACTTCACCATCGAAGTCTACCGCTCCCTCAAGGTCCTCGACGGCGGCATCGGCGTCTTCTGCGGATCCGGCGGAGTCGAACCCCAGTCCGAGACGAACTGGCGCTACGCCAACGACTCGAAAGTCTCACGCCTCATCTTCGTGAACAAGCTCGACCGCATCGGAGCTGACTTCTACCGCGTCGTCGAGCAGATCAAGACCGTGCTCGGGGCCAAGCCCCTCGTCATGGTCCTGCCCATCGGCATCGAGGACCAGTTCAAGGGCATCGTCGATCTCCTCACCCGCGAGGCCTGGATCTGGGACGATTCCGGACAGCCCGAGAACTACAAGATCGAGGCCATCCCCGAGGACATGAAGGAGAAGGTAGAGCAATACCGCGCGGAGCTCGTCGAGACCGCCGTGGAGCAGGACGACGAGGTCATGGAGGCCTACCTCGAGGGCGTCGAGCCCGATGTCGAGACCCTCAAGCGCTGCATCCGCAAGGGCACCATCGACCTTAGCTTCTTCCCCACGTTCTGCGGATCGGCGTTCAAGAACAAGGGCATGCAGCTCATCCTCGACGCCGTCGTCGATTATCTGCCCAACCCCACCGAAGTGCCTCCGCAGCCCGAAGTCGATCTCGAGGGCAACGAGACCGGCAAGTTCGCCGTCGTCACCCCCGACGCCCCCCTGCGCGCCCTCGCCTTCAAGATCATGGACGACCAGTACGGTGCCCTCACCTTCACCCGGGTCTACTCCGGCAAGCTGGTCAAGGGCGACTCGATTCTCAACACCTTCACCGGCAAGACCGAGCGCGTCGGACGCATCGTCGAAATGCACGCGAACTCGCGCGAGGACCTCGACGGCGCCCAAGCCGGCGACATCGTTGCTCTCGTCGGTCTCAAGAACGTCCAGACCGGCCACACCCTCTGCGACCAGAAGGATCCCGCCACCCTCGAGCCGATGGTCTTCCCGGATCCGGTCATCTCCATCGCCGTCGCGCCCAAGGACAAGAGTGCCTCGGAAAAGCTCAGTGAAGCCATCGCCAAGATGGTGCGCGAGGACCCCTCGTTCCACGTCGAGACCGACGTCGAGACGGGCGAGACCATCCTCAAGGGCATGGGCGAGCTCCACCTCGACATCAAGGTGGACATTCTCAAGCGCACCCACAAGGTCGAGGTCGAGGTAGGCGCCCCCCAGGTCGCCTACCGCGAGACCATCACCAAGCCGATGACCGACTCCTACACCCACAAGAAACAGTCCGGTGGTTCCGGCCAATACGGCAAGATCGACTACACGATCGAACCTGGCGAGGCGGGAACCGGCTTCGTCTTCGAGTCGAAGGTCGTCGGCGGCAACGTGCCGAAGGAGTTCTGGCCGGCCATCGAAAAGGGCTTCCGCCTTTCCAAGGAAAAGGGAACCCTCGCCGGCTACCCCCTCCTCGACT
Organism: Verrucomicrobiales bacterium; assembly: GCA_007123695.1. Taxonomy (GTDB): domain Bacteria; phylum Verrucomicrobiota; class Verrucomicrobiia; order Verrucomicrobiales; family DEV007; genus Arctic95D-9. The sequence goes on along the minus strand of SLGN01000102.1, from coordinate 2,972 downwards.
TCAAGGTCACGCTGCTCGACGGGGGCTTCCACGCGGTCGATTCCTCGGCCATCGCCTTCGAGGTCGCGGCCAAGGCGGGCTACCGCCAGACCATTCCCAAGTGCGCCCCGCAGATCCTCGAGCCGATCATGAAGATCGATGTCTTCACGCCCGACAACCACGTCGGCGACGTCATCGGCGACCTCAACCGCCGCCGTGGCATGATCAAGTCGCAGGACAGCACGCCCACCGGCGTGCGCGTCAAGGCCGACGCCCCTCTCAGCGAGATGTTCGGATACATCGGCGACCTCCGTACCATGACTTCGGGCCGCGGGCAGTTCTCGATGGAGTTCTCCCACTACGCGCCCTGTCCGCGGAATATCTCCGACGACATCATCGCCAAGGCCGCCGCCGCCAAGGCCGCCGCCGACGCGGCTCGCTGATCTGCCGCCACCAGAACCCACGCCCGGCGCCTCTTCGCGGGCGACGGGACGCAAAGGGGCCGGGAAGCACACCCGGCCCCTTTTTCGTTCCCGCTTCCCCCGCCCCACGCCCGCCGGATCCGCATCCGGGGAAACGCCCGGCCTCACTCCTCTTCCGGACGGGGCCGCTTCAGCAGGTCGATCAGTTCGCGCATCGCCGGCGTCGTCGCCTTGGAGCGCCGCCGCACGATGCCGAGAGGCCGCCACACGAAAGTGCCCCTGATCGGGATGCGCACCAGCGTGCCCGCCTTCACCTCCGAGGCCACGCTCTCGCCCGGCACGATGGAAATGGCGTTTTCGATCAGCACGCCCCGCTTCACCGTCTCGATGTTGTCGAACTCGACGACCTCCTTCACCGAGACGCCGGCCTGCGCCATCATCGCATCGATGGCCTTGCGGGTGGGCAGGTCGGGCTCGAAGGAGATGAAGCGCTCTCCGTGGATGGCCTTGAGCTCCAGCGCCGTCTTCGGAGCAAGCGGATGGCCCGGAGGGCAGATCACGACGAGCCGGTCGCGCCAGGCTGGCTCGATTTCGACGCCCTTGCGCTCCTGCGGGTAGGCGACGAGCCCGAGGTCGGCGCGGTTTTCCGAGACGTCGCTGTAGACCTGATTCGACCGGCGGTAGTGGACCTGCAAATCCACCTCGGGGAAAAGGCGGCGGAATTCCTCCAAATAGGGCGGCAGCTCGTGGAAGCCGATGCTGTAGACCGTCGCCACCACCAGCGGGCCAGTCACCGAGTCGCGCATCGTTCCGAGGTCTCGACCGATCCCCTGCCAGGCTTCGACAATCGTGCGGGCGGCGCGCAGGAAGGCCTCGCCCTCGCGCGTGACCGAAAAGTTCCGGCGGCCCCGCTCCACCAGGGTGACGCCGTAGCGCTCTTCCAGCGCGCGGACCTGCTGGCTGACCGCGCTCTGCGTGATCCCGTTGCGTGCCGCCGCCTCGGAGAAGCTCGCGGTATCGACGAGATCGCAGAAGACTTGGAAGGTTTCGACGTGCATGGGGCGGGACAGCGGGCGACGGAGCGGAAGGGTTGTTCCTTTCCGGCCCGCCGAAAAGGGAAAAAAACGCTTTTTCCCTCGACCGTCGCCGCGCCGCAGACACGGCCCACCGACGAAGCCGCTGCTCACCCGCCGCCCTCTCAGCCGAGGCCGAGGACGCGGTCCATGCGTTCGGAGATCTCGGCCATTCTGGTGCGGTCGCCGCCGCGCACTTCGGCGCTGATCCAGCCCCGGTAGTCGATCGCGGCGATGCCCGCACGCACTGCGGCCCAGTCGATGGTGCCGTCGCCGATCTCCGAGGAGAAGCCGGCTCGCAACCCTTCCTCGAGGTGCTTGCGCTCGTCCCATTCCTTGATGTGGAGACGCCCGATGCGGTCGCCGAGAATTTCGAACCAATGCTCGGGCACGCCCCAGCGGGCGTTGTTGCCGATGTCGTAGTAGGCCCCGAAGAAGGGGTGGTCGATCTCGTCGACGAAGCGCTCCATGTCGAGCGGGCTGAAAAAGAAACCGGCCCACACGTTTTCGATGAGGATCTTGACGCCGTGGCGCTCGGCGGCGGGGAGTCCGCGGCGGACGGTCTCCTGCGCCTCGCGCCAGCTTTCCATGAGCGGGCGCTTGCGGTCGTAGCGGCCAACGTAGAGGATCGAGGTGGCCCCTATGTCGCTGGCGAAGGAGACGGCCTCCTCGAGGTCGGGCTCGCTCGCGTTCATCACGCCGTGGGCGACGAGGCCGGTCTTGTCGACGGCTTCGCGGAAGGCCCTGCGCTCGTCCTTTTCGTTGATGCGCACCTCCACGCCCTCGAAGCCGCAGTCTTTGAGAATCTTGAAGCGGTCGAGGATGCTGAGATCCTTTTCGGTGAACATGGAGAAGATCACCGCCTTCTTGAGGTGGCCGCTGAGATCGTCTGCCGCATGCAGGGGCAGTCTCGCGGCGGCGAGGGAGGCGGAACCGAGAACGAGGGAGGAGCGGAGGAGGCGGCGGCGATCAATCATCCCTGCACTGTAAGGGCGGACGCGGGCGGGAGAACAGAGCGCGATCACGCCGTGGCGTCTCCTTGCGCCGCTGCCAACGCGGCGGCCTCGGCCCAGGTCGGGAGCCGCCCGCGTCCTCCCAGTGCGGTTGCCGCGAGGGCGGCGGCGGCGGCGGCCATCGAGGCGCTGGCCGTCCAGCTCTCGCCCCGGACCCTCGCGGCGAGCAGGGCGCCATGGAAGACGTCGCCGCAGCCGGTGGTGTCGACGATCTCGCCGGGATCGAGGGCAGGCTGGTGGAAGGGCTCGCGCCCCGCTTCGAGGAACCAGCTGCCCCTGCCGCCGTCGGTGATCCCGACGAGGTCGGCGCCGCGCCGCGCGAGGCGGCGGAGCTGCTCGTCGCGCGGGGCGCTGCCGACGGCGCGGTCGGCGAAGTCGGCGGCGACGACGAGGACGTCGACGAGGGGCAGCAGTTCGGCGAGCCTCGCCTCGTGCCGGTGCGCCCCGCCGTCGAAGGAGACGAGGGCGCCCTCCACGCGGTTGCC
>SLGN01000683.1 GCA_007123695.1 Verrucomicrobiales bacterium | reverse complement strand
GCGGCATCGCCCTTCCTCGCATCCTCGTCCGCCTGGAGCCTTTGGATCTCTTCGGCGAGCTGGGCGCTGCGCTGGGCGTCCGACTCGCACTGGCTCTCGTTGGTGGCGAGGTTGGCCTCCAGGCTCGCGACGCGGCTCCTCAGGGCGCTGCGTTCCTCCTCGATTTCGCGCAGGCGACGGTTCAGCCCCTCCCGCTGGGACCGGGCCTCGCGCGTGTCCGCGTCGAGACCGGCAACTTCGGCCTCCTGCTCTCCGAGACGGATCTCGACCGCTTCGAGCTGGGAATTAGCGTTCTCGATGTCCGACTCCTGACGCGCGCGCTTCTCCAAGGCTTGGGAAATGTCGTCCTCGTTCTTGCGGATCAGCACCGAGAGCTCGTGGGTGCGCTCGCCATTGAACTCGATGCGGTTCGTCGCGCCCGCGATCTCGTTCTCGAGGCGGGAGACGATCGATTGCAATTCCGAAAGCCGACGCTCGATCTCGTGGTATTCGACCCGCGCGGCGGCCATCTCGGCCTGGCGCTTTTCGATGGAGTCCTCAAGCTCGCCCTCGCTCGCGAGATGCTGGCGGATCGAGTTCGCCAGCTCGGACTTCTCGGCCTGGATTTCGCGCCACTTCTTGTGGCCAAGGTGGAGCTCGAGGGTGCGGAGATCTTCGAAAAGGGATTGGTAGCGCTTGGCCTTGGAAGCTTGGCGCGACAGCGAGCGGATCTGGCGCTCGTTCTCGGCGATCACGTCGCGGATGCGCACCAGATTCGCCTCGGTGTAGTCAAGCTTCCGAAGAGCTTCCTTCTTCTGGGTCTTGTATTTCGTGATTCCCGCGGCCTCCTCGAAGACGGCACGCCGGTCCTCCGGCTTCGAACTCAGAAGCATGTCGATCTTGCCCTGCTCCATGATCGAGTAGCTCGTCCGCCCGATTCCCGTCCCCATCAGGAGGTTCTGGATGTCCTTGAGGCGGCACGGCTGCTTGTTGAGGAGGTATTCGCCCTTGCCGTCGCGGAAGACGCGGCGCCCGATCGAAACCTCGTCGTAGTCCGTCTCCAGAGCCCCCGAGCATTCGGCAAGCGTCAGGGTGACTTCGGCCATGCCGAGCGGAGAGCGCCGCTCGGTGCCGTTGAAAATCACGTCCGCCATTTCCCCCCCCCGCAGGGCCTTGGCCGAGGTCTCGCCGAGAACCCAGCGCATCGCATCGACGATGTTCGACTTGCCGCAGCCGTTCGGGCCGACGATGCCCGTCACTCCCTCGTGGAACTCGAGCTTGGTCTTGTCGGCGAAGGACTTGAACCCGTGGATTTCGAGCGATTTCAGGCGCATGGCTGGAGGTGGCGGTTCGCAAAGGCGAGAACTTAATTCTCACAAATGATAAGGAAATGCTTATATCACAGCTCATTCCTCGAATGTCGAGAAATTTTTTGCTTTTGTGGCGATTTTTTGCTCGATCGGCTGCTGGAGCGCCCGGGGCTGCGCCTGATCTCGGGGATGGGACGAGATTTTGAGAAAATTTTTCAAAATTTCATTTGCACCCAAGGGGGTTTTTGTTAGAATTTCGCCGAGAACGGTTTCCACCCCGGAAGTCGGCTTGATTTTTTGTGCGGAACGGGGCGGCCCGGTGCGCTGGATCGATGATTCAGGTGCCGGGCCGTTTTCTTTTTTGCGATGGCCTTGCGGGGGGGCGGTTCCTCGATTTCTCGTGCGGTGGATTTTTTTTTCCGAAAAATCCCCCTTTGTTGCATAAATTGCGATGCGGCTTCGTCCGACGGGAAAGGGCTCTTCGGGATTCCTTCCGCCCCCACGTTCCAACGCCCATGCCCCAATGCTCCATGAACAACGAAATCGCTCTCCTCTCGCAGTTTCTCGACAGTCTCGGTCCCGAGGTGTCCGGGCGCTCCGCTGCGCCTCTCACTGACGAGGAAACCGCCCGCATCGAGGAGTTTGCCGCCGGCCGCCTTTCTCCGGCCCAGCGGCAGGCCCTGCTCCCCTCCATTCTCGGCAACGACAACGCCCTTCAGGCGCTCGTGCGGATTCTGCGTGCGCAACCTTGAGATGGGCGGGATGCACACCCAACTCCTCCGACTTCCGGGGCTTGTCGAAACCCCCGCCGAAGTTCAGCGACGACTTGAGGCTTGGATTGCCGGACGATCCCCAGCGCAGCTCGTAGGTCTCGTCGATACAGCGGCTCTGCAGCTCCTGGACGGGGCCTTCACCGCCGCAGGGGGATCCGAAGGTACGATTTGGCTCGCCGATCCCCCCAAGCGGGAACTCGTCGCCTCCTACAACTCGGGCGACGACGCCGGTCGCCTCGTCGGATTTCGCCAGCCCATGGGCCAGGGCATCATCTCCATGGTCTACGCCCAGGAACAGCCCTACTGTGAAAACCGGATCGGAGAAAGCGCCGGGCACGACGACACCCTCGACAGGAAGATCTCCGAGCGCACCACCGCTATGATCGCAGTCCCTTTCTACTTCGCTTTCGGGCTGCGCGGGGTGATCTCCTGCGTCCAGCTTGCAGGGAGACCTGCCGAGTGCGACGGATTCCGGTCAGGCGACGTTGAAATCGTCGCCCGCGCCACCAACCTCGTCGAGAGGCTCATCGACGGAGCCCTGCTAACCGCCCTTCTCGGACTCGGCGATGGAGCCTGAGACGAACCATGCCTGGCCGTCTTTTCGCGAGGCGCAGCGTGCTCTTGCCGAAGGCCGGGGAGGGGGGGTGAAAGTCGCCGTGATCGACACCGGCATCGACACCGGCCATCCCGCCCTCGAAGGGCTCGTGCTCGCCGACGATGTCACGGTCTCCTGCGACGGTTCCAGCCTGCGCATTGAAGACGGCAGCGGAGGCGACGTCTACGGACATGGCACCGCAGTCGCCAGCCTGCTTCTCAAGACTGCCCCCGAGGTCCGCATCGGGAGCTTCCGCGCACTCGACAGCAGCAACCACGGGCGCAGCTTCGTCATCGCCGAATGCGTCAACCAAGCCATCGAGCGGGGCTACCAGATCGTCAACTGCAGTTTTGGCTGCCGCGGACTGCCTCGCTACGTCATGGACTACAAAGACTGGGTCGATCGTGCCTATCTTGAAGGCGTGCAGATCGTGGCTGCGTGCAGCAACATCGACGTCTCGATACGGGAATGGCCCGCCTATTTTCCAACGGTTCTGGCGGTAAGGGGCGTCGATTGCCCCGAAGGGACCCTCTACCACGAACCTGAGCGACTGGTTTCCTTTCTCGCCCGGGGCGAGCGAGTCGAGGTACCCTGGCTGGCAGGAGAATACAAGACCGAAACCGGCAGCAGTTACGCCGCTCCTGTCCTCTCGGGCCTGGTCGCCCGCCTCCTCTCGGCCCTGCCGAAGATTGCTCCCGCTGCTGTAAAGCCCCTCCTCGCCGAACTGGCTACCCCTTGGCCTGCAGCATCTCCTTCATGATTTGGGAAATCAATTAAAAAAACAAGGCGAATTATTTGCAAGTTTCGTACCTTTGGGTAGATTTGGTGGCGCACCTGCCAGATCCTATGAATTCACGACGCATTCTCATTCCGCCTGGAGAGGGGCGGGCCTACTACCACTGCATCTCGCGCGTCGTGGACCGACGCATCGTCTTCCATGCCTCGGAGAAGGAGGTCTTCCGGTCGATCCTGCGGAAGCTGGAGCGCTTCCTCGGGGTCAGGGTGGTGACCTACTGCCTGATGGGCAACCACTTCCACCTGCTGCTGGAGGTGCCGGACAAGG
>SLGN01000171.1 GCA_007123695.1 Verrucomicrobiales bacterium | reverse complement strand
GAACTCGGCGTCGTCGGAGGCCTCGACCCGGTAGCGCAGGGGAAAGCCGAATCCCGCCCCGATTCCGGCGAAATCATCGTAGGCAGGCCGCAGCCGGATTTCTGCAATGGGATGGGCCGCGCCGAGGTCGAGCTGCACCCATTTCTCCTCGTCGGGCGTCTTCGCGATCTGGCTGTGGTAACCGTACTGCGGGCGCAGCTCCGAGGCGCCGTGCTTCTCCTTCAGCTCGGCGATGCGGCGGTCGAGGCCCGAGGTCTTCGCCGCGACGAGGCGCTTTTGGTCGGTCTCCAGCTTGCGCTTTTCGGCCTTCAGCGCGTTGATCCTCGAGGTCAGGTCGAGCCGCTCGCGCTCCTTCTCCGGAGGCAGCCCCGTGTAGACCCGATCGGCGCGGTCGACGGCGGCGAAGACGGCGTGGAGCCGGTAGTAGTCCTCCATGCGCACGGGGTCGAACTTGTGATGGTGGCACTGGGCGCACTGCACCGTGGTGCTTTGGAAGACGTTGAAGACCGTCGAGACGATCTCGTCGCGGTCGAGGTGCTTTGCGATGCGCCCGTCGAGCTTGCCTTCGCCGACCTCGCTGTGGCCGATGAAGTCCCACGGTCCCGCCGCGAGGAAGCCGAGAGCGACGACCCCGTCGGGCTCGCCGGGATAGAGGACGTCGCCGGCGACCTGCTCCCTGACAAAGCGACCGTAGGGCTTGTCCTCGTTGAGGCTGCGGATGACGTAGTCGCGGTAGGGCCAGGCGTTCTCGCGGGGCTTGTCCTTGTCGTAGCCGTGCGTCTCGGCGTAGCGGGCGAGGTCGAGCCAGTGCTGGGCGAACTTTTCGCCGAAGGCGGGAGAGGCGAGGAGGGTGTCGACGAAACCCTGCCATTCCTCTTCGGTAAACGGCGCCTCGGTCGGACCGTTGACCGTTGACCGTTGACCGTTCACCGAACCCGGCGGCAGCCCGGTGAGGTCGTAGCTCACTCGCCGCACTAGGGTCGCAGAATCGGCGGGACCGAGGGGCGCGAGGCCCTTTTCGGCGAGCTTCCGGTCGATGAACACATCGATCGGGTTGCGACCTGACAGGGTTGCCTCGTCGACCAAACCCTCTTTGATGGGGCGCAGCGACCACCAGTCGAGGTCGCGTTTCGGGTTGTAGGCGAGCTGGCGGCCCTCGGACCAGGGGGCGCCGGCGGCGAGCCAGGCGGCGAGGGTCTCCACCTCGGTCGGGGAAAGGGGCGGCTCGTCCTTGGGCATCTCGGGCGAAGGGCCGGAGACGAGGTCGAGGATGTCGCCGAAGGAGGAATGGGAGCGGGCCGCGGCGGAGGAGAGATCGAACTTGCCCTTCTTCGCCTCGGCGTCGTGGCAGAAGAGGCACTTGGCCTCGAGGATGGGGGCGACCTCGCGCTCGAAGTCCGGCACGGCACCACCCGCGACCGCGAGGAGCAGCGCGGTCGCGCAGGAGCCGACGAGAACGGGGGACGACGCAGGCATGGGAAAAAGTGCCCGACCCTCCCCGCTCCGACAAGCCACGAGAACGCGTCACAGAGGGGGCTAGAGTTCTGCGGGAGCCCGCCGCCCCTACCGCCGCCCCTGATCGACTTTGTTCTCGGACAGGAAGCTGTTGTTCCACGAGAAGAGCATCTCCTCGAGGCTCGGCACGGCGAGGGGGCGGACGACGCGGAAGCCGAGCCAGATGGCTTCGGTCAGATGCCAGAGGCTTCTTGGCTGCTGGGGATCCTGAACTTGCCAGTACGGCTCTGAAGAAAACCGCCTCGCGGCACGCGCATCCTCGGGTGGGTCATACCACGATCCGCCCCGGGCGACGCGGGGGTAGCGGATCTCGGGACGCGTCAGCGGATTGGCGACGGTTTCCCCTTTCCAGCTCGCGTAGGCGTCGCCGCGATACTGGTCGAGGCACCATTCCATCACGTTGCCGTGCATGTCGTGGAGACCCCAGGGATTGGGCTTCTTCGTTCCGACCTTCTCGTACTTGACGCGGACCTGCTCGGGATCGACGACGGCAAACTGTTCCAGCTCCTCCGCCGGGCAGGAGTAGGGCCCCGTCGTCCCGGCGCGGCAGGCGTATTCCCACTCGGCCTCGGTCGGAAGACGGTAGAAGTGCCCCGTCTGGAAGCTGAGCCATTCGCAGAACTTGTTTGCGGCGTGGTGGGTCATGCAGATGGCGGGATAGCCATCCGTGCCCATGCCGAAGCTCATCTCGGTGAAGGGGGTCGTCGGCGAGGAGACGAGATCGACCTGTTGGGCATTCTTCAGATGCTGAGGATAGGATGGGGACCCGTCCTTGTTGCGATGGACGGCGGTGATCATGAAGGGTTCGTAGAGGTTCCAGGTCGTCTCGAAGCGCGCCATCCAGAAAGGGCTGATCCGCACCCGCACCTGAGGCCCCTCGTCCTCTTCGCGGCCCTCCTCGTCCAGCGGGCTGCCCATCAAAAACTCGCCGCCCCGGATCGCGACCATGTCCAAGCGTGCGCCTTCTTCGGGGAAATTCCGCGATTTTCCTAATACCCGATTTTCCTCCGCCTTCGGGACGGGTGCGATGTAATCCTCCATCGCCGCCTCCTCCAGCTGGGCGCTCGTCTCGAGAATGCGCTCCCGCAGGGCCGCGACCCGCTCGCGCTCGTCTCCCGAAATCCTCCCCATCGCCTCGTCGACGGTTTTCGGGTATGGGTCGGGCGTCTGCGCGAGGACAGGAGCAACCGCAGCAGCAAGGCCGAAGGCGACAACAACGACGAGCCGATTCATCGCAAAAATCATACCGAATGCATCGTCAGCCCGTCAAGAACGGATTCGAATCAGCAAACAAACAAATCACAACAAATTACCACAAAACAAAATAACAACAAGGTTGTTTGTTGACGTCTTTCGGTCGTCGAACTATGCTTCATGCGACTGGACTGAAATCGCATCATGAAACCACGCCGCATTCTTGTCGCCCCTGGCTCAGGCCGGGCATATTACCACTGCATTTCGCGCGTCGTCGACCGACGCATCGTCTTCCATGCCTCGGAGAAGGAGGTGTTCCGGTCGATCCTGCGGAAGCTGGAGCGGTTTCTCGGGGTCAGGGTGGTGACATACTGCCTGATGGGGAACCACTTCCATCTGCTGCTTGAGGTGCCGGACAAGGAAGCGATGCCGAAGATGGATGCGGGACAGTTGCTGGAATTCCTGCCGCTGCTCTATGACGAGGTGGTGGTCGAGCAGGTGGGGAGGGAGCTGGAATCGGCGCGGAACTCGGGAAATCTGGGCTGGGAACGGCGGATTCTCGATCGCTACGAACGCAGGCGTTTCGATTTGTCGGTGTTCCTGAAGGAGCTGAAGCAGCGGGTCTCGATTTTCTTCAACCGACGGAACGGGCGGGTCGGGACGTTGTGGGAAGCACCGTTCAAAAGCGTGCTGCTGGAGGGCGGGGAGGAGACGCTGCGGACGGTGGCGGCCTACATCGACCTCAACCCGGTGCGGGCGGGGTTGGCGGAGCGTCCGGAGGACTACCGATGGAGCGGCTACGGGGAGGCCTGCGGGGCGGGCAAAGGGGCGGAGAAGGCACGAACGGGACTGGTCTCGATCACTCGGGAGGGGCTGGAGAATCCGACCGCCTGCGCGGGGGCCGAGACCGGTGCAGGCGGTGAACCGAAGGCGGCGGATTCCGGAGATCTCCCGGAGTTGCCGGACTGGACCGAGGTGCAAAGACGCTACCGCCTGCTGCTGTATTCGGAG
>SLGN01000159.1 GCA_007123695.1 Verrucomicrobiales bacterium | reverse complement strand
GAGGGATGAGGGATGAGGGATGAGGGATGAGGGATGAGGGATGAGGGATGAGGGATGAGGGATGTGGTGTGGCGGGCGGTTGGCGGGAGATTCGGTTTTCGAGAACTTTTGGGGGCACGGTTCGGCCAAGTTTGCCCATGAAAACTTTCGATTGCGACTCTTGCGGAGAGCGCATTTTCTTCGAAAACACCGGCTGCCTCGGCTGCGGCAGTCGCCGACGCGGTGCAGCGCCACTACCGTTACGGGCCGCCCGCCGACTGGCAGCAGCGCCACATCACCGCCTACGCCGCCGCGCACCCCTGGGAGGACTGGGCCGAGATATGGGCCCACTCTATCTGCACATCACCGACACCCTTGAGGCGGCCCGCCACAACGGCATCGAGATCCGCACTTCCGCAGGCAGGCATGTCGCACGGAATCCGCGCGGGGAAACGTTTTCCACGGTGGCCGAAGACTGGTTGCCCTGCGCCTAGTGCTCAACAGCCTCAATCGCAGCATGGGCCTCAACGATCCCTACCCGTTTGTCATGAGCCCCGTCGTCGTTGCGAAACCCGGCTTCATCCACGACTGGCTGCGAGGGTAAGGGGCGAGCGGCTCGCAGCCCCCCTCGGGGAGGCGATGCGCCTTGCCTGCCCGGCGCGGGCGGAGTCGCGCCTGCGCACCGGTGGGCGCACCGCGGAGGGCGGGATCTTCGTTTCCTCTGTTCCGCCTTCCTCCTTGGGAAAGCGCGGACTGCATTTTCTCCGCGTCGGTTGACAACGTCGGGACAGCCTTGCGCCAACGGAACGCCTTGCAGCGGCAGCAAGCGGCACTACCGTGACTTGGTGTTCCCTGACGGAGCAAGCGATGCTGGACAGCAACCCCTCCCATGCGATTCTCGAGGAACTTCGGAGAAATGGCCGTTTTTGAACGCGCATGGCCTGGGCTGTGGAGCGCTTTGTTTTTCGTCGGCCTTGTCTGCCCGGCGGCCGTTTCCCAAGGGGCTTCCGTTGACTTCGTCCGCGACATCCGACCGATCTTCGAGGCGAACTGCTACGACTGCCACAGCGGCGACACGCGCAAGTCCGGCCTGCGCCTCGACGTGAAGTCCGCCGCACTCAGGGGCGGCGACAACCACGGCCCCGACATCGTCCCGGGCAAGCCGGAGGAAAGCCCGCTCGTCCAGTTCCTCACCACCGACAACCCGGACCATCTCATGCCGCCGAAGGGAGGTCCGCTGCCCGCAGCCGAGATCGCCCTGATCACCCGCTGGATCGCCGAGGGCGCGGTCTGGCCCGACGGAGTCGACCGCGTCACGCTTGAGGATCCCGCCGACCACTGGAGTTTCAAGGAGATCGAGTTTTCAGGGAGCGATTTTCGGTTTTCAGAAGGGGAGAAGAACCCGATCGACCACTTCATCGACGCCAAGCTCGCCGAGCACGGCCTGCGCCGCTCGCCTCCGGCCGATCCCGCGACGCTGCGGCGGCGTCTTTCGCTCGGTTTGACCGGCCTGCCGCCGGAAACGGCGATCGGCGATCGCGACAGACCGCCCACCGATGACGGTTCACCGTTCACCGAATCCGACTGGTCCGCCCTCGTCGATTCGCTCCTCGCCAGCCCCCACTACGGCGAACGCTGGGCGCAGCATTGGCTCGACGTGGTGCGCTACGCCGACACCCACGGCTTCGAGGTGAACACGGAGCGGCCCTACGCCTTGCCCTACCGCGACTACGTCATCGACGCCTTCAACGCCGACACGCCCTACGACCGGTTCATCCGCGAGCAGATCGCGGGCGACGCCCTCGACGCCGATACGGCGACGGGCTTTCTCGTCACCGCCTCGGTCCTGCTGCCCGGACAGATCGGTCGGGACGAGGCATCGAAGCGTCTCGCACGCCAGGATTCCCTCGACGAAATCGTGACCAACATCGGCCAGACCTTCCTCGGGCTCAGCGTCGGCTGCGCCCGCTGCCACGACCACAAGTTCGACCCCGTCAGCGCCCGCGACTACTACGGGATGCAGGCTTTCGTCGCCGGGGTCGAATACGCCGACCGCGAGCTGCGCACGCCAACAGCGTTGGCGGCGAAGGAGGAGGCGGCGGCGATGCGGCGCGAGGTCGCCGAGATCGACCGACGGCTGCTCGGCATGGTGCCTCTGGCAGGGTCCGGAGCGACCCGGGCGATGGTCTCGGCCCGGCAGAATCTCGACCGCTTTCCTCCGACGAAGGCCAAGCGGGTGCGTTTCACCATCCTCGCGACGAACCGGCTGGAGCCCTGCCTCGACGAGCTGGAGGTCTTCGGCGAATCGGGCGAGAACCTCGCCCTCGCGTCGCGCGGCGCGAAGACTGCGGCTTCGGGCGAAAAGGTCGTCGCCGACCGCCACGACCTGAAATACCTCAACGACGGCCGCTACGGCAATGCGCGGAGCTGGATGGGCGACAGCGAGCGCGGGAGCTGGGTCGAGGTCGAGTTCCCCGACGAGCCCGTGATCGATCGGGTCGTCTGGGGGCGCGACCGCGAGGGCAAGTTCAAGGACCGCCTCGCCATCGACTACCGCATCGAGGTGGCGGGCGCCGACGGTGTCTGGCGGACCGTCGCCGACGCCTCGGACCGGCGGCCCTACGAGGAGGGCACCGAGGACAAGGCCGCCTTCTCCACCGAGGGCCTCGCCGCCGCCGAGGCGGCCGAGGCGAAGGCGCTGCGCGAAAGGCGCGACCGCCTCGAGCGCGAGGCCAAGGCCAAGGACGTCGCCATCCTCGCCTTCGCCGGGCAGTTCCGCGAGCCCGACGAGATCCGCCTGCTCCGCCGCGGCGATCCCGAGCAGCCGCAGGAGCCCGTGCCGCCGATGGTGCCGACCGCCCTCGGCGAACTCGTCCTCGACCCTGCGACGACCGAGCAGCAGCGGCGGCTCGCCCTCGCCGACTGGATCGCCCGTCCCGACAATCCCCTCACCGCCCGCGTCATGGTCAACCGCATCTGGCAGGGCCACTTCGGTAGCGGCCTCGTCGCGAGCCCGAACGACTTCGGAAACAATGGCGTTCCCCCCTCGCATCCCGAGCTGCTCGACTGGCTCGCGGCCGAGTTCGTCCGTTCGGGCTGGTCGGTGAAGCACATGCATCGGATCATCGTGATGTCGGAAACGTACCGGCAGTCGAGCCGGACGGGGGGCAATGGAGACCAAAACTCCACCACCCCAAAACTCCACCACCCCAAAGCTCCACCTCTCCACCACTCCCTTGCTCCATCGGAGGTGGACGCCGACAACCGCCTCCTCTGGCGCTTTCCCTCGCGTCGGCTCGAGGCCGAGGCCATCCGCGACTCGATCCTCGCTGTGTCGGGGCGGCTCGACCCGAAGCGCCATGGTCGCGGCTTCGATCTCTTCGACAAGCGTGGCGGGCTCAGCGGATTCAACCCTGTCGAGTCTCCGAGCGGAGAGGGTTTGCGCCGCATGATCTACGCCCACAAGGTGCGCCGCGAGCCCGAGGCCGTCTTCGGCGCCTTCGACTGCCCCGACGCGGGCCAGGGCGTGGGGCAGCGCCGCGAATCGACCACGCCGATCCAGGCGCTCAATCTCTTCAACAGCCGCTTCACCCTCGAGCAGGCGGCCGCCTTCGTCGAACGCGTCGAGAGCGAGACCGGAGGCAAGGTCGAGGATCGCGTCCGCCACGCCTATCGCCTCGCCCTTTCCCGCGATCCCTCCTGCGAGGAGCTGGACGAGGTCTCCCCCGTCGTCGCCGAGTACGGACTCGCCGTCCT
>SLGN01000723.1 GCA_007123695.1 Verrucomicrobiales bacterium | reverse complement strand
TTCCAGCCCATGCGCCGGCCCTTGGCGACCGAGCTTCCGACCCGTCGTGGTCGCTCTGAAACGGGCCGCTCTCTCTGTCTCGGAGCGTGCTAGGTCTTCGGCGCCTGCCCCGGGAGGTATGGTCTGGAAGCCCATGCTGCCGGTTTTGCGAATGGCCCTCCTTGGCCTCTTCGCCACTGCTACCGCCACCCGCGCCACTGCCGACGACTCGCGCGACTGGCCGATGTGGGGCTACGACGCCGGGCGTTCCTGGTCTTCGCCCATGGCGCTGCCCGATTCCCTGCACTTGCAGTGGACCCTCGAGCTGCCCGAGCCGAGGCGTGCCTGGCCCGCCCAGCTCGACGACGCCGACAAGCTCGAGTTCGACCGCGCCTACTCGCCCATCGTCCACGGCGACCTGATGTTCGTCGCCTCGATGAACAGCGACCGGCTCACCGCCTACCGGATCGAGGACGGCGCGGAGGTCTGGCGCCACTACGCCGACGGCCCCGTCCGCCTCGCGCCCGCCGCCGCCGAGGGACGGGTCTACTTCGTCTCCGACGACGGCCACCTCCGATGCCTCGACGCGGCGAGCGGCGAGCTGCTCTGGAAATTCCGCGCCGCCCCGACCGACCGCCTCGTCCTCGGCAACCGCCGCCTCGTCAGCATGTGGGCGGCGCGGGGAGGTCCGACCGTGCTCGACGGCACGGTCTACTTCGCCGCTGGCGTGTGGCCCTTCATGGGCACCTTCCTCTACGCCCTCGACGCCGCCAGCGGCGAGGTGGTGTGGCAGAACACGGGCGACTCGACCAACTGGCAGCCCCAGCCCCACGGCGGCGCCTTCTCCTTCGCCGGGATCGCCCCGCAGGGCTACCTCGCGGCGTCGGGGGACCGGCTCGTGGTCTCGGGCGGACGCTCGCCCGCAGCCCTCTTCGACCTCCGCGACGGGCGGCTTTTGAACTCCGACATCGCGGCGAAGGCCTCGGGAGGCTACCGGGCCCAGGCCGATGGCAAGTTCTACTACGTCCACGGACAGCGCTTCCGCCTCGACGACGGCAAGTCCGACGGCAACGGGGAGCTGGGCGACGAGGCTCTGCGCGAGCGGGCCGAGGAACTCGCCGAGGGCCTCGGTTCCGAGCTCTTCGAGGCGATCAAGGCGCAGGGGCGTCTCTTCCTGAGCCTCGACGACGGACGCATCCTCTGCTACGGGCCCGAGGCGGTGGACGATCCGCCGCTCGTCTCCGAGCGTGCCGCGCCTGCGGCCCCCGCCGAGGGGGGCGATCCCGATCCCCGCATCGAGGCCATCCTCGGAGACGGCGGCAAGCGCCCCGGCAACGTCCTCGTGCTCGGTCTCGGGGCCGGAGTCGATCCCGCCGAGATCGCCCTCCGCACCGGGCGCCATGTCGTCGCCCTCGATCCCGACATCGAGAAGGTCGCCTCGCTCCGCGAGCGCCTCGACCGCGCCGGCCTCTACGGGGACAGCGTCGCCCTGCTGGCGGCCGATCCTGCGGCCCTGCCGATTCCGCCCTACATTTTCGGCCACATCGTCGTCGACGAGCCTGGAGCCGTCGCCCTCGACGAGGAGAAGGTGCGCAGCCTGCTGCGGCCCTACGGGGGCGTGGCCTTTTTCGGGCGCGACCGCACTGTGCGCCGCGACGGACCTCTGCCGGGGGCGGGCCAATGGACCCACCAGTACGCCGATGCCGCCCGCACCGCCGTCTCGCGCGACGACCTCGTGCGCGCGCCTCTCGGGGTGCTTTGGTATGGATCCGAGAGCCACGACAACGTGCTGCCCCGTCACGCCATCGGCCCGCGCCCCCACATCGCCGGGGGGCGGCTCGTCCTGCTCGGCGTCGAGACCATCTCGGCGCGCGACGTCTACACCGGGCGCGAGCTCTGGGTGCGCGACTTTCCCGGGATCGGGCACCCCTTCACCGACCTCGAGCTGGAGGAAAAGTGGAGCGAGGGCACCGCCGTCTACATGACCAACATCCCCGGCTCGGCCTACATCGGGACGCCCCACGTGAGCCTCGCCGACAGCCTCTACCTGCGGCACCGCGGCATCATCCACCACCTCGATCCCGAGACCGGCGAGACCCGCGGCGAATACTTCCTCTATCCCAAGGGCGCTGCCGTCGATCCGAAC
This sequence comes from Verrucomicrobiales bacterium, assembly GCA_007123695.1. Lineage (GTDB taxonomy): Bacteria > Verrucomicrobiota > Verrucomicrobiia > Verrucomicrobiales > DEV007 > Arctic95D-9. The sequence goes on along the minus strand of SLGN01000723.1, from coordinate 1,633 downwards.
GACTACGGTCACATCAGCGTCTCGGGCGACTTCCTCATCACCACGACCAGCCCCCACATCTACGACGACAGCAAGCTGGGCTGGCTCGACAGCCTCAACGCGACCTCCAGCCGCCATCTCATCGTGATGGACCGCAACACCGGCGAGCGTCTCTGGGAGCGCGAGGCCGCCATCGGCTTCCGGCACAACGCCATCGTCACGGGCGGCGACCGCATCTTCGTGATCGACGGGGTGTCGGAAAACGCGCTCGAGCTGCTCGCCCGCCGCGGCACGCCGCCGAAGGAGAAGTCCCGCGTCATCGCCCTGGAGGCCTCCACCGGGAAGGAGCTCTGGAGCACCGAGAGCGAAGTCTTCGGCACCTATCTCGCCTACAGCGAGGCCCACGGCATCCTCATGGAAAGCGGCAGCCGCGACACCCGCCGCCCCCTTTCCGACGAGCCCAGCGACAAAGCCATCGCGCGCCGCGCCGACGACGGGTCGGTGATCTGGGAGGAGCCCATGGAGTTCCCCGCCGCGATCCGCGGCGACACCCTCATCCCCGCGCGCCCCGGCTACATGCGCAACATCCTCACCGGCGAGCACGTGCCCGCCGAGCACCCCATCACCGGCGAGCCGATCGAGGAGACCTACACGAAATTCTACGGATGCAGCGCCGCGAACGTCAGCACCCACCTCGTCATGTTCCGCTCGGGTTCGGCCGGCTTCATCGACGCCGAGCAGTTCGGCACCGCCAACCTCGGCGGCTTCAAGGCGGGCTGCACCTCAAACCTGATCCCCGCCGACGGCATCCTCAACGCGCCCGACTACACCCGCACCTGCACCTGCTCCTACCAGAACCAGACCTCGCTGGGTCTCATCCACATGCCCGAGGCCGACATCTGGACCGGCATCTCGCTGGGACGGGGCGACGAGGGCATCCGCCGCCTCGGCGTCAACATCGGGGCGCCGGGGAGCCGCCGCGATCCCGAGGGCACCCTGTGGACGCCCTTTCCCACCGACGGTGCACCGGCTCCGGACCTGAGGGTGCGGTTGCTCTCCGCGAACGTCGAGCCGGGGGGAAATCCCATCGTCTCCCTCGAAGCCAGCGACGGGGAAAACCCGGCCGGCCTTCTCGACGGCGACGCTGCCTCGGGCTGGCGCGTCTCCTGCGACGGCAAGGGGCGCTTCCGCGAGAGCATCGCCATCGGTCTGGAGAAGCCCCATCGATTCGAAGAGGTCGAGGTCGCCTGGAAGGGGCCCGAGGGCACCGTCTTCCGCATCGAGGCGAAGGATGCCAAGGGCAACTGGACGACCGTGGCCGAGGAGGTCGGAAAAGGGACCGGCAGCAGCGGCCAGCGCAAGTCCTACCGCTTCGATCCCGTCGAGAGCGACGGGCTCCGCATCGCCTTCGGCGACCATGCCGACACCAGCACCGACAGCCGCGGACGCCGCGCCAAGACCACCGCGACGGTCTCCGATCTGCGCATCGGCGGACTCGACTGGGAGAGCGCCCGCGCCTATTTCGGCCCCCAGGAATTCCGCCGCCGCCATCCCCTCGAGATCGACGGATCGGGCGGGCTGAACTGGGTCGCCGCCTCGGGCGTCGAAGACCTGCGCGAATTTCTCCTCGACGACGTGCGTGGCGGCGGGGCCA
>SLGN01000271.1 GCA_007123695.1 Verrucomicrobiales bacterium | reverse complement strand
GATCCCTGTGTTCTCCGCGGCTGCATCGTAGCCGATTCTGGTGCCGATGAACTCGGTGGAGAATTCCACGCCATCGACCGGGGAAATTTCAATCGAGAGAACGCGCTGAACGGGATCGTAGCGGATTTGATCCAGGACGACTCCGGAACTCGCGTAAAAGCGACCGGCATGCATCGCTTCGACAATGGCGTCGCCGTCGAGTCGCTCAGCCCCGACGAAGACCCAGCCGCGCCCGGGGGAAACGTCCCCGCCATGGTAGGTGTGAGAATCGTCGGTGGCGACTCCGAGAAGAGGTGCGTAGCCTAGCTCGGCGAGGCGGATGGTGTTGGCAATGTCCCAGATCGCCTCGTCGCCGGGCCGGGTCTCGTCTCCCAAGTGATTGATCCCGGGATGTCCGTTGTAGACTTCGAAATAGGCGCCCTCCGCGACATTGGCGAGATCTTCCGCAGTGAGCGCCCACTGGAAATTCGGGTGGTTCAAGTGCGCGAGGATGGGTCGCCCGCTGCGCTTCGCATACTCGTCGATCGCGACGAGACTGCGGCGCATGACCTCGCGCGGGGTAGCGTCTTTGTCAACGATCGCCGGGATGACTTCGTCGATGTTGAGCGCGTTGATGTGGACAGGCTTGCCACCACCGGAGTTCGAGATCTCCTCGGCCGGCAGCAGATAGAATTCGCCGGGCTTCTGGAGAGCGGCGCGGCATTCCTCGAGGGTCTTGAGAAAAACGCCTTCCTTTCCATCCCGGGTCTCGCGGCGCAGCCAGTCCTTGCCAAAACGGGCCTCCACCTTGCTGATGGCATCGCGCCCGATGCCCCGCTGACGACCGCGGATCGTTTCGAGGTCCATCCACTTTTCACCGACCTGCAGCACGTTGTGGTCGCTCATGGCGACAAAGTCGTAGCCGCGCTCCCGATACCAGTCGAAGATCATCTCTGGGAAATCGTTCCCGTCGCTCCAGAGCGAATGGGTGTGGGTGTTGCCTTTGAACCAAGACCGCGTGTCGTAGTTCTGCGCTTTCGAGCTTGCGGCGCCGAGAGCAAGAAGGGCGAGAAGGGGTGCGTGGAGTTTCATGGGGAAAAAGTCAGTCATGGCGATGCCACGCCGAACCGAGGGCGGTGCCGCGCACTTTCCCGGCGAGGGTCTCGCCGAGGAAGGGGGTCACCGGGCTTTTGGTCTTCATCGTCGTCCGGGTAACCTCGGTCTCCGCTTCGGGATCGAAGACGAAAAATTCCGCCCGGGAGCCTTCGGCGACGGCGACGGGCTCCAGTCCCACGAGCCGGCGCGGGGCGGCGGAGTAGCGTTCGACGAGGAGATCCCAGCCGAAGACGCCGTGCCGGATGAAGCGGTCGAAGATGACAAGAACGGCCGTCTCCAGTCCGGCCGCGCCGAAGGGGGCGCTGCCGAAGTCGCTCGACTTCTCGAACTCGGTGTGGGGCGCGTGGTCGCAGGCGAGCGCGTCGATGCTGCCGTCGATGAATCCGGCCACGAGCGCCTCGACGTCGGCGGCGGGCCGCAGGGGCGGGTTGAACTTGAAATGGGTGTTGTAGTCGCGGACGCCCCGCTCGGACAGGACGAGATGGTGCGGCGAGACCTCGCAGGTCACGGGCGTGCCCGACTCCTTCGCGATCTGGACCGAGCGCAGCCCGCGCGCCGTCGAGATCTGCTGGAGATGGAGGCGGGCGCCGGTGTGCTGGGCGACGCGGATGTCGCGGTCGATGGCGATCTCCTGGCTGATCGCGGGGATTCCGGGAAGGCCGAAGCGGTAGGAGACGGGGCCCTCGTTGACTGCGCCGGCCTTGCTCAGCGCCGGGGTGTCGCAATGCGAGGCGACGGGCAGCCCGAAGTCGCGCGCATACTCCATGCAGCGGCGCAGCAGGTCGGGGCAGGGCACGGCGCGGTCGGCGTCGGTCAGCAGCGGCACGCCGCGGGAGGCCATGCCGGAAAAGGCGGCCATCTCGCGTCCCTCGCGCCCTTTCGTGAGGCAGCCGGACTGGAGCATCGGCACGGGGCTGAGTTCGGCGACGAGGTCGGTCGCGCTCTTGACGAGGGGGCCGGTGTCGATGGGCGGCGCGGTGTCGGGCATCAGGACGAGCCCGGTGACGCCCCCGCGCAAGGCCGCCGCAGCGCAGGTGGCGAGGGTCTCCTTGTGCTCCTGCCCCGGTTCGCGGGCGTGGACGTGCAGATCGAACATCCCCGGCACGAGCAGGCAGCCCGTGCAATCGACCGTCTCGGCCCCTTCCGGCGCCGCCAATCCCGGAGCGACCGCCGCGACCCTGCCGGATTCGTCCACGAGGACGTCGGCGGCAAGCAGGACGGTCGATCCCGCCGAGGCGATCCGGCCGTTGCTGAAGAGCCTTGCTTTGGATTCCGGCATTCGCTTCAATCGGTTTCGGGTTTCAGCCAATGGAGCACGGCCATGCGCACGGCGATGCCGTTCTCCACCTGCGTGTTGACGAGGCTGCGCTCGTAGCCCATCGCTTCGTCGGTGATTTCGACGCCGCGGTTGACCGGCCCCGGATGCATGAGATAGGCCCCGGTCTGCCGCATCCGCACGAGGCGCTCGGTGTTCATCCCGTACATGCGGTGATACTCCGCGATGCTCGGGAAGAAGGCCCCCTCCTGCCGCTCGAGCTGGACCCGCAGCAGGTAGACGGCGTCGGGCTTCCAGTCGAAGACATCCTCCCACGACCGGAGGCGTTGCATGAATTCGTGCCGCCCCTCCGGAACGAGGGTGCCGGGACCGAGCACCGCGACCTCGACGCCGAGCTTGTGGAACAGGGTGCTCGTCGAGCGGGCGACGCGCGAGTGGAGGATGTCGCCGACGATGACGATGCGCCGCCCTTGGAAGTCGGGAAAGACCTCGCGGAAGGTCATCGCGTCGAGGAGGGCCTGGGTGGGGTGGGCGTGGTATCCGTCGCCCGCGTTGACGACCGAGGCGCCGGTGTGCCGGGCGACGATTTGGGGGACGCCGGCGGCCTGGTGGCGGATCACGATATAGTCGGACCGCATCGCCTGGAGGGTCTCGATCGTGTCGAGGAGCGATTCGCCCTTCACCACCGACGAGCTGGACACCGCGAAGTTCGTCACGTCGGCCGACATGCGGTTGGCTGCGACTTCGAAGGAGCTGCTCGTGCGGGTGGAGGGTTCGTAGAAAAGGTTCAGGACCGTCTTGCCGCGCAGGGTGGGCACCTTCTTGACGGACCTCTGGAAGAGCTGCTTGAAGGGCGCTGCATTGGCGAGGACGTATTCGATCTCGGGCAGCTCGAGGCTCTCGATGTCGAGCAGATCCTTGCGTGGTTGCAGTTCGCTCATGCGTCGGGAGACTTGCGCGGAGTTTCGAGAAAGACGCCCTCTTCGCCGCCGTCGTCTTCGTGGAAGCGCACCTTCACATACTGTTCGCGGGCGGTGGCGACGCGCTTGGCGACGTAGTCGGGCTGGATGGGCAGTTCGCGGTGGCCGCGGTCGACGAGCACGGCGAGCTCGATCTTGGCGGGCCGGCCGTAGTCCATGAGACCGTCGAGGGCCGCGCGGATGGTGCGGCCGGTGTAGACGACCTCGTCGAAGAGGATCACGCGGATGCCGTCGAGGGAAAAGGGCACGTGCGAAGTCTCCAGGGTCGGAAGTTCGTTGCGGTGGCGGTCGAAGTCGTCGCGGTAGAGCGAGATGTCGAGAGTTCCGAGGGGAAAGCGGAGGCCCCGCTCCTCGAGGACGGAAGCGACGCGGCGCGCCAGGGTGACGCCGCGGGTGTAGAGGCCGACGAAG
>SLGN01000511.1 GCA_007123695.1 Verrucomicrobiales bacterium | reverse complement strand
GAGCATGCGGATGGCGCCGAGCGCGACGGTGTTCTTCCCGCGCATCGCCGTCTTCATGTCGTCCGTAATCTGTTGGGATAATCCGCTCATGCGTTAAACTAGCCGGATTCCACCGATCTGCGAAGTGAAAAACGAAGTCCCCTCCCCTGCCCCCACCAGCTCCCCCGGCCCTCCGCGCGATCTCGGAGGCCGCGTCTGGAAATGCATCATGGGCCTGGTCCTGATCGGCGTCGGTTCGGTCTTCGTCTCCTACCTTTGGGGCTCCTACCGCCGCGCCGCGCTGATGGACGACTGGGCGGAGGTTCCCTGCCGCATCGAATCGATCTCGGTCGACGACGGCGAGTTCAACCAGCGCGGCATGCCGAAGTATGTCCTGCGGATCGCCTACCGCTACGAATGGCGCGGCCACGAATACGAAGGAAACCGCTACAAGCGGCTCCCGACCGAGGCGAGCGATCCCCGCAAGCTCAAGGGCATTCTCTCCCGCTACACCCCGGGCACCGAGGCGGTGTGCCACCTCGACCCCGACGCCCCCGAGCTCGTGGTGCTGAAAAAAGATTCCAAGGCGGCGCTCTACACGCTCTGGTTCCCCTGCCTCTTCATTGTGGGCGGGGCGGGCATGATCCTTTCCGCGCTCTTCCGACGGCGTGCCTGAAAGCCGACCGTCTCCCCCTACCCCGTCCATGGCCCGCCGCGCTCTCTTCCGCCCCTGCATCGACCTTCACGAAGGCCGCGTGAAGCAGATCGTGGGCGGCACTCTCGGCTCCCCCACCGAAGCCCTGCAAACGAACTTCGTGAGCGACCGCTCCGCCTCGTGGTATGGCGGACTCTACGCCCGGGACGGGTTGCGCGGCGGCCACGTCATCCAGCTCGGACCGGGCAACGGGGACGCGGCCCGCGAAGCCCTTGCCGCCTACCCCGGCGGACTCCAGATCGGCGGCGGGATCACGGCGGAAAACGCAGCCGCCTGGCTCGAGGCGGGCGCCTCGCATGTGATCGCGACCTCGTTTCTCTTCGACGAAAAAGGGCGCTTCCGCGAGGACCGTCTCGCCGCCCTCGTCGCGGAGACGGGGCCGGAGAGGCTCGTCGTCGATCTGAGCTGCCGCCGCCGCGCCGACGGGTGGACCGTGGCCATGAACCGCTGGCAGACGCTGACCGACCTGCGCCTCGACCACGGGGCGCTCGACGCGCTGGCGGCGTCGTGCGACGAGTTCCTGGTGCATGCCGCCGATGTGGAAGGCCGCTGCGCAGGCATCGACGAGGATCTCGTGGCCCTCCTCGGCGATTGGGGAAGGAGGCCCGTCACCTATGCCGGAGGCGCCGCCAGCCTCGCGGACCTGAGCCTCGTCGACCGTCTCGGCGGCGGCGCCATAGACCTCACCATCGGGAGCGCCCTCGACATCTTTGGCGGCGCCGTGCCGTATGAAGAATGCGTGGCATGGAACCGCGCCGCCACACCATAAGAAGGTCCGAACACCCCTCGATTCCGCCCTTGCCGCATCCTCCGCACCGAATGAGATTTCCCTCCCGCCTCCGACTTTTCCCATCCGACATGACCAAAGCACCGATCCGAGTCTCCCTCGCCCTGCTCGCGGCGGCCCTCCTTGCGCCCCGTCTTTCCGCCGAGCCCATCCCCCTCGCGCACGAAAACAGCGACATCGCACCGGATCCCGCCGTGACCTGGGGACTTCTCGACAACGGGATGCGCTTCGCCATCCTGCCGAACCCGGAGCCGCCCGACCGCGTCAGCATGCGTCTCTACGTCGACGCCGGTTCGCTGATGGAAAACGACGACCAGCAGGGGCTCGCCCACTTTCTCGAGCACATGGCCTTCAACGGCACGAAAAATTTCCCGGCGGGTGAAATGGTCGAGTATTTCCAGCGTCTCGGCATGGGCTTCGGCAACCACACCAATGCCCACACCTCCTTCCACGAGACCGTCTACAAGCTGGAGCTGCCCAAAGCCGAGACCGCCATGATCGACGAGGGGCTGACCCTTTTCCGCGACTTCGCCGATGGCATGCTGCTGGAAGAGCAGGAAATCGAGGACGAGCGGGGCATCATCCTGAGCGAAAAGCGCACCCGCGACTCGGTCGGCTGGCGAACCTTCGTCGAGCAGCTCGCCTTCGCCCTGCCCGAAAAGCGGGTCTCGCAGCGCCTGCCCATCGGAACCGAGGAGGTCATCAAGGGAGCGCAGCGCGACCGCTTCGTCGAGTTCTACGAGCAGTGGTACACGCCGAACCGCATGGCCATCGTCGTCGTCGGCGACGTCGAGCCCGCCTCCGTCGAGGAGGCCATCCGCAAGCATTTCGGCGATCTGCCCGCGCGGGAAAAGACGCCCACGCCCCCGATGGGCGAGCTGTCGCGACGGGGCTTCGCCGCCCACTGCCACCACGAGCGCGAAGCCGGGGAAACGTCCGTCTCGATCGAGGCGTTGCAGTCGCGGATCGATCCGCCCGACGACAGCAGCCGCCGCCTCGCCGACCTCGAACTGACTCTCGCCCACCGCATCGTCAACCGCCGCCTCGAGCGGCTGTCCCGTCAGCCGGGCTCGCCGCTGAGCTCCGCCAAAGCGAGCGGCGGGGACTTCTTCGACCTCGGCTTCGCCGTCCACAGCTCCATCGACGCCGACTGCAAGCCCGAGGATTGGCAGGCCGCCCTCGCCATGATCGAGCAGGAGCTGCGCCGGGCGCGCGAGCACGGATTCACCGACGCCGAGCTGGCCGAGGCCAAGGCCAACGTGCGTCGCGCCTACGAGGATGCCGCCAAGCAGATGGCGACGCGGCAGTCGCGCAGCCTCGCCGACCAGCTCGCCTCGCGGATCGGTTCGCGCCGGGTCTTCACGAGCCCCGCCGACGACCTTCCCCGCGTCTCCGCCGCGCTCGACTCCATCGACGCCGAGAGCTGCCGCGCCCGGCTCGACGGGCTGTGGGATTCGGCCGACGAAGTGCTCGTGCTGCTCTCGGGCAACGCCGTGGTCGAGGACCCCGAGGCGTCCATCGCCGGCGTCTTCGAGGAAAGCCGCCTCGTCGCCGTGGCCGCGCCCGAGGAGACCGCGCTCGACGAATTCGCCTACGCCGACCTGCCCGAGCCGGGGCCGATCGCCTCGCGCGAGGAAATCGAGGATCTCGGCGTGACCCAACTGCGTTTCGGCAACGAGGTGCGGGCAAATCTGAAGCCCACCGACTACGAGGCCGAGTCGATCCACGTGCGGATCCGCTTCGGCCACGGATTGCTCACGCAACCGACCCCGGGGCTGGCCTTCTTCCTCGGCGCCACCTTCGTCAACGGCGGGCTCGAAGCCCACAGCGAGGACGAACTCCAGGCCCTTTTCGCGGGCCGGTCCGTCTCGGTGGGCTTCAACGTCGCCGACGACGCCTTCACCCTCTCGGGCCGGACGACACCGGAGTCGCTCGCGGACCAGCTCATGCTGATGCGAGCCTACCTGACCAACCCCGGATTCCGGGAAGAGGCGGTCGAGGAATTCCGCCGCGGGCTCGACCACCTCTACCAGCAGCTCGAGCGCACGCCCGAGGGCTTTTCCCAGTATGAAATCCCGCGCTTCCTGCGCTCGGGCGACGATCGATTCGGCTTTCCTCCGCGGCCCGAAGTCGAGGCCCTCGATTTCTCCCAGGCCCGCGAATGGCTTCAGCCCGCCCTCGACGGCGGCTACCTCGAAATCTCCCTGGTGGGCGACTTCGACCGCGACGAGGCGGCGACGCTGCTCGCCGAAACCTTCGGCAACCTGCCGCCGCGCGAGGCGGAAAAG
>SLGN01000496.1 GCA_007123695.1 Verrucomicrobiales bacterium | reverse complement strand
CGGGTCACGGGTCACGGGTCACGGGTCACGGGTCACGGGTCACGGGTCACGGGTCACGGGTCACGGGTCACGGGTCACGGGTCACGGGTCATGTCCATTTGCCGTCGACGAAGCGTTGGGCGGGGCCGGTGTAGTCGTCGCGGAGGATTTCGGGGAGGCGGTGGGAGCGGACGTTGTCGTAGGACTGCAGCATGGCGAAGCGCAGGATGGAGGCGGGGATGCCGACGGCGGTGAAGCCGGGATGCCCTGTGGCAGGATAGGGGCCGCCGTGGTTCATCGCCGGGGAGACGGCGACGCCGGTGGGCATCTTGTCGTTGAGAAGGCGACCGACCTTTTGCCGCAGGATCGGCTCGAGACGGTCGTGGGCGTCGTCGTCGGATCCGTCGGCGGCGGAGTAGATCGAGCCGGTGAGGTTGCCCTCGAGCCGTCCCAGCACGGCGGCGGCCTCGTCGAGGGAGGCGGCCACGACGATGAGAGAGCTGTTCCCGAAGGCCTCGGTCTGCATCGTCTCGGGGTCGCGGAGGAAGGCGGCGCCGGAGACGCGCAGCAGGGTGTTGGCGACGCAGCAGCCCGCGCCGCTGCCGGGTCCGGTGCCGCAGAGAACCTCGGCGCCGGCGTTGGTGAGGATGCGGTGGCTCTCGTGGAGCGACTTGCGTACCGACTCGGAGAGCAGGGTGCCGACGGGGGCCTCGGCGAAGCGTTTCGCGAGATCGGCGACGAAGGCCTCGGTCGTCTCGCCGGCGATCATCACGACCATGCCGGGGTTGGTGCAGAACTGGCCCGTGCCCATGAGGCAGCTTCCGGTGAACTCGGCGGCGAGGTCGGTCGCTTTCTCCGCGACCGCTCCGGGCAGGAAGACGACGGGGTTCACGCTGGAGAGCTCGAGGTAGATGGGCTTGCCGGCGCCGTCGGCGGCGCGCTTGAGGGCGAGTCCGGCGCTGCGGCTGCCGGTGTAGCCGGTGGCCCCGACGCGGTCGTCGGTGACGAGCTGCTCGCCGATGGCGTGGCTGGTGCGGTAGAGGAGCTGAACGGCGCCGGCCGGCATGCCGGTGGCGACGGCGGCCTCGTGGGCGAGCTCGGCGAAGAGCTTGGTGGTGCCGGGGTGGGAGGAGTTGGCCTTGGCGATGACGGGGTTGCCTGCGGCGACGGCGGCGGCGAAATCCCCGCCCGAGGCGCTGCCGAAGGCGAAGGGGAAGTTGTTCGGCCCGAAGACGCAGACCGGCCCGATGGCCCCGTAGCAGGCGCGGATTCCGTTGGCGGTGTCGATGACGGGCTGGCACCAGCCGCCGCTGCGGGCGGCGGCGGCGGCCTGGCGGAGCTGGCCGGTGGTGCGGGGCAGCTCGGCGTCGGCGAGGCGGGGCGACTTGGGCAGGGCGGTCTCGAGGTGGGCGATTTCGACGAGAGCCTCGGCGTGCTCCTCAATCTTCGCGGCGAAAGCCTCGAGGAAGGCGGCGATGCGCTCGCCAGGCATCGCCCGCATTGCCACGAAGGCGGCGGCGGCGGAGTCCAGCGCGGCCTCGCAGTCGGCCCAGGAGCTGACGGGATAGACGGCGGGGAGGGGCTCTCCGGTGGCGGGATTGGCGGCCTGGAAGGTGCCGGTCTGCTCGGATGGGCGCCAGGCGCCGGCGATGAGGACGGGTTCTGTGGACATGGGTTCGGAAGGTCGTCGGAAGCTTCGCGAAGGCGGGCCCTGCGTCAAGGCGGCGCTTCACCAATCTCCGTGGAGATGTGAGCGCGAAAACAGTCGCATGGGCATCTTGACCTGCGGGCGAAACATGTAGGGAACGTGGGTTTGATTCATTGAATTCCTTTTTTGGGGCGGCATCGCAAAGCTTCAGTCCTTCTCCGCGACGCCGCGCGAAATCAGGATTTCGACTCCGGCGGCGATGCATTCGATGACCTTGCGCCCGGTGCGCCGGTAGCCGAGGAGCCGGGCCGTCTCCTGGACGAGGCCCTCTTTGGAGAGGCTGACGTGCGAGGTGAGCACGGCATGGGCGGCGGCGGCGACTTCTTCGGGCGGCAGCTCCTCGGCGCTGCGCTGGTCGAGGGGCTCCTCGCCGGCGACGCGGAAGGAATCCCAGCTTGCGGGGTCGGCGTCGCCTGCCCAGTAGAAGGCGCGATCTCCATGGACGACGCGGCGGCCGCCGACGGCGAGGGCGGCGGCGGAGACCCGATCGACGATGCGCCGACCCGAGGACTTCAGCCCCCATTGCGAGCGTACCCGCGAGGCGAGCAGGCTCTCGGAAATCGGGGCCTCGGCGGCGAGGACTTCGGCGACGGCACGCTCGACCGCCTGGGTCTCGGAGGCGGCGTGGAAAAGTTCGCCGGGCCGTTCGGGCCACTCGAAGCGGTGGGCGCGGTAGGCCGGGTGGACGTTTTCCGTCGGCGGCGGGGGCATTTCCCAGGGCATCGCGCCGGCTTTCTTTTCTTCTTCCGCCGGTTCCTTTTCTTCCGCCTCTTCGTCCGATCCGTCCGGCGCCTTCGCGGCGGCTTTGGGGAGGTTGGTGGCGGGGGCTTTGCGTTCGGGCGTCCACGAGAGCAGGGCCGCCTCGATGCGCTCGACGATCCGGTCCGTCTCCTTGGCCGGGTCGCGCCACCAATCGGTCGACCAGATGCGGGCGATGGTCCAGCCGAGCCCTTCGAGCACGGCCTGCCTCAGCTTGTCGCGGTCGCGGGCGTTGCGCGAGGAATGGTAGGCGGCCCCGTCGCATTCCACCCCGATCAGGTAGGCGCCGGGGTACTGCGGATGGACGACGCCGAGGTCGATGCGGTAGCCCGAGCAGCCCACCTGGGCGTGGACCTCGTAGCCGCGACCGCGCAGGGCCTCGGCCACCTGCGCCTCGAAGGGGGAGTCGTGGTCGGCGGTGCCGAGGCGGCGGTCGAGGTTGGCGAGGGCCGAGGGGCCGCGCATCGCGAACTCGAGAAAGCTGCGCAGGTCGCCGACGCCGGGCGCGGCGGTGCGGGTGAGGTCGATGTGCTCGGGCAGCAGGCTCGAGACCACCAGCACCTCCTCGCGGGCCCGGGTGATGGCGACGTTGAGCCGCCGCTGGCCGCCGTCGCGGTTGAGGGGACCGAAGTTCATCGAGACGCGTCCCTGGAGGTCGGGGCCGTAGCCGATGGAGAAGATGATCACGTCGCGCTCGTCGCCCTGCACGCTCTCGAGGTTCTTGACGAAGACGGGCTCGTCGACGGCGTCGGAGAACCACGGCTCGATCTCGGGCTTGGCGGCGCGCTCGCGGTCGAGCAGCTCTTCGACGAGGAACTGCTGGGCCGAGGAGAAGGTCACGACCCCGAGGGACTGCGAGCGGCGCTCGGGGTCGGCGAGGCGCGCGACGAGCTCGGCGACGACGCGCTCGGCCTCGGCCCGGTTGGTGCGGGTGCGGCCCTTGTCGTAGTGCCCGTCGGCGACGTGGATGTGCTGCACCGCCATGCGCTGCTGGGTCGAGGGGAAGGTCAGCATGCCGTTCCCGTAGTAGCGATGGTTCGAGAAGGTGATGAGGCTCTCGTGCCGCGAGCGGTAGTGCCAGCCGAGGCGCTTGCAGGGGAGCCGGGCGGCGAGGCATTCGTCGAGGATGCTCTCGAGGTCGAGGGTCTCGTCGGCCTCGTCGATGTCGCCGGCGCGCTGGAAGAAGCTGGTGGGCGGGAGCTGCTTGGGGTCGCCGACGATGACGGCGGAGCGTCCCCGCGCGAGGGCTCCGAGGGCGTCCCACGGGGTGATCTGCGAGGCTTCGTCGAAAAGGACGATGTCGTAGGCGTCGCCGCCGGCCCGCAGG
>SLGN01000209.1 GCA_007123695.1 Verrucomicrobiales bacterium | reverse complement strand
GCGCCCGTTGCCGTCGTTGAACTGGTCGGCCTGGATGGGGAAGGCATAGTCGAGACGAACCGGGGCGCTGCCGAGAATGAAGAGGCGGACGCCGACCCCCCAGTCGGAGTTGATGCCGCCGCCGACCGAGCCAACGGGACCGTCGCTGACCTCGCCGATGTCGTAGAACGCAGCGGCGCGGACCTTGGAGACGACCGGCACGGTGGCCTCGAGGGTTCCGAACCAGGCGGTGCGCCCCCCGATGACTTCGCCGCTGGCAGGATCGCGCGGACCGACGTCGCGGAAGTCGAAGCCACGCAGGCTGTTGGGACCACCTAGGAAATAGCGGGTGAAGATGTGGTCGCCGTTGGTGGCGTGGTTGATCTCGCCGTTGGCGCTCAGGATGATGTCTCCAGGCAGTGTGAAGAACTTCGCCGCCGTGGCGGTGAAGAGCACATCGTTGACGTCGCCTCCGAGCCCGATGAACTCGAATCCGGCCGAGAGCTTGCTGCCCTCGCGGGGGAGGAAGATGTTGTCGCGGGAATCGCGCACGATCGCGAGATCGACGGAACTCTTGATGAACTCGCCACCTTCCGCGACGAACGCGCGAGAGGCTGTGGGAATCGGATCGATGTCGATCTGCTCGATGCGGTATCCGCCGACGAGGTAGGCCAGCTCGGTGATCGACTTCCGCAGCGAGAAGTAAGCGCCCACGTTGGTCTGCTCGAACTGCGGACTGAGGAAGAGCAAGTCGCGGTAGTAGCCTTCGGCGGTGAAGGCGAGGCGCTGGCCGAGGAACCAGGGCTCGGTGATCGAAAGGCTGACGTCCTTGCGCTGCTGGCCGGCCCTGACGCTGAAGCGAAAGCGCTGACCACCGCCCGCCAGGCTCGGCCAGTCGAAGAGATCGAAGTTCGACTGAGTCACCTCGAAGAAACCGGTAAGATTGTCGATCGAGCTGAAGCCCGCGCCAAAGTTGATCGTCCCGGTGGGCTTCTCCATGACCCGGATGAGGAGGTCGCGCTCGTCGAGATAGCTGCCGCCGACAGGCATGATCTCGACGCTACCGAAGTAGTTCATGTTCTCGAGGCGGCGCTGGGTGACCTCGGTCTTGGTGGTGTCGAAGGGCTGGCCCGGCTCGAGCGGGAGTTCGCGGCGGATGACGTGGTCCTTGGTCTTGTCATTGCCCTCGATGTGGATTTGCCCGACTTTGTAGGGGCGGCCCTCGGAGACATCGAGGACGACCTTCACCATGCCATTGCCGGCGTCGTCGAGGCGCGGCACGACGTTGGCCTCGGCGTATCCGAGGCGTCCGTACTGGTCCGTAATGAGCTTGATGTCGTCCTTGAGCTTGTTGCCCGCGAACGTGGCCCCTGCCTCGGTCTTGAGGAACGGAAGGACGTCCTGCTGCATGTCGAGGACGCTGATCCCGCTGATGGAAAGACTGTCCACCTCGTAGGTGGTGCCCTCGTCGATGGTCATCACGATGTCCACGTGCTTGGCATCGACGCGGACCCGCGAAACGTTGGTGACACGGGCGTTGAGGTAGCCGTTGTCCCGGTAGAAATCCTCGATGGCCCGAACATCCTCGGCGAGGGTCTCCGCGTCGGTTGCCCCCCCCTTGCCGAAAAACGTGAAGATGCTGCGCTCCTTCTGCGTCATCTGTTCCTTTAGGCGGGCGGAGGGAAACGCGGAGTTGCCAACGAACTCCACGTTGCGCAGGACTCCCTGGGTGCCCTCCTCGATGGTAAAGACGACCTTCGAATACCCTTCGGCGGAGGGTGCGGCAATGCGGTAAGTGATCGTCGCCTCGGAGAAACCCTTTTTGCGGTACATCTCCTGCATCTCCTCCCGCGCCTTCTGGAGGGCGGACTCGTCAATCGGGCGGCTGACGCGGAGTTCGATCTTCTTGGCGAGCTTGGACGTCTCGATGAGCGTGTTGCCGACGAACTCCGCACCTCCGTAGACCGCCCGGGTCTGGGCGACGACGATGAGGTTGACTCCGTCTCCGGCCTTGTCGGCGAGGATGCGGACATTCTCCACGTCACCGCTCGCGTAGAGGCTCTTCATGTCCTCGTCAATCTGGGCCATCGAGAGCGTATCGCCTACCCGGGTGGACATGTGCGAGCGGATGCGGTCGGGAGAGACCGTCTGCGTACCGACATACTGGACGTCGATGGACTTCACGACGGCACCATCCTGGCCCGTGGCCGGAAAGGCCGCCGTCGCAAAAATCCCCACTGCGGCAAGACAGGAGCGGATGGTTCGTCTAAAGCAGAAGCTGCGGGAGAAATTCATGAAAGCGGTTTGTGTTCCGTGCGTTCGCCCAGTCTTGGCGGGGAAGACTTCGGAAGATTCCATAGATGAAGGCGTTGAGCCCCTTCGTCAAGGCGGAAATTCCTCGGACGCTCCTCTCCAAAGGCAGAAAGCACGCCAAGTTAACGCCCGAATCTCGCGCTCTGCAATCGATTATCGCTTTTCGGAATCGAAGCCAGCAAAACGTATCGACTTTTATAATTTTCTGGATAAGTTAAGATTTTCCAGAGAAAGCCTATTCCAATCGCCAATCCGACGGTGCCACCTGCCGCACCCTCCGACCGCCGCCCCACCGCCAGCCGAACCCCTCTTCCCCGTGCCCCAGCAACCGTCCAGCGACGCAAGCGCCCAGCCCGCGCGCGAGTTCGAGCAGAGTCTCCGCCCGCCAGACTTCGAAGAGTTCTGCGGCCAGGCCAAGGTGAAGGAGCGGCTCATGCTGATGGTCGAGGCGGCCAAGGGGCGCGGCGACGCCCTCGACCACGTCCTTCTCTGCGGCCCGCCCGGCCTGGGCAAGACGACCCTCGCCCACATCCTCGCCCGGGCCTTCGGGACGGAGATCCATCTCACCAGCGGTCCGCAGATCGAGAAAGCGGGCGACCTCGCCGGCATCCTCACGAACCTGCAGCACGGCGACTTCCTCTTCATCGACGAGATCCACCGGCTGCATCCCGCCATCGAGGAATACCTCTACCCCGCGATGGAGGACTACAAGCTCGACATCATCATCGACCAGGGGCCCAGCGCGCGCTCCATCTCCCTGAGCCTGCCGAAGTTCACCCTCGTCGGAGCCACCACCAAGGCGGGCATGCTGACGCGGCCGCTTCTCTCCCGCTTCGGGATCACGAACCGGCTCGACTACTACTCGCCCGAGGAACTCGTCATCATCATCCGCCGCTCCGCCGGCCTGCTCGGCGTGCCCATTGAGGACGACGGCGCCCTCGAGATCGGATCGCGCAGCCGGGGCACTCCGCGAATCGCCAACGGACTGCTGCGCTGGGTGCGCGACTACGCCCAGGTGCGGGCCGACAACATCATCACCCGCGAGGTCGCCCGCGCCGCTCTCGCCATGCTCGACATCGACGAGGACGGCCTCGACGAGATGGACAAACGCATCCTCGAGGCGGTCGTCCACAAATACCAGGGCGGGCCCGTCGGGATCAACTCCATCGCCGTCGCCGTGGGCGAGGACGAGGCCACCATCAACGAGGTCTACGAGCCCTACCTCATTCTCAAGGGATTCCTCAAACGCACCCCCCGCGGGCGCACCGCCCTGCCCCTCGCCTACCTCAAGCTCGGCCTCACTCCGCCCGCCGCCGCAGCAGGCGAGCAGCCCACCCTTTTCTGATTCGTTCGCTCCTCATTTCCAAGCGTTCTTCGCCGCCCACCCCACCCCACTCCATCCCCAAACGCGTCCGCCCAGCCATGAGCGAGTTCTTCCTCCAGACCGAGAGCCTCCTCTCCGCCGCCGCCGATCCGGAATACCGCTACCTGCTC
>SLGN01000696.1 GCA_007123695.1 Verrucomicrobiales bacterium | reverse complement strand
CTTAGACATGTTCTTGGTCGGGCCCTTCGTCTTGATGATGCCGCCCATGTCGTGGTGCCCCAGCTCCTTCTCGACGCCGTAGGAGTCGAGGATCTGCACCTCGAAGCCGGAGAGGGTGGGATCGACCTCGTCGGCGATGCGGAAGTAGAGGCCGGAGTTGCCGCCCTCGATGTAGCGGAACTCGAAATCGACGGTGAAGTCGCCATGCTCGCCCGGCAGCCAGAGGTAGTGGGAATAGCGCTTCCAGCCGGTCTCGCCCTCGCGCGGCGTCAGCTCGAGGACTCCGTCGGGCTGGATGCGCCAGTTGCCCGCGGTCCTCAGCTTGGAGAGGTCGGCGCCGTCGTAGATCGTCTCGAATCCGGGGGCGTCGGCGGCGGGGTGCTGGCGCAGGTCGTCGGCGAGGGCGGGGCAAAGGCCGAGGGCAAGGGCGAAGAAGGCGGCGGCGGGGGAGCTGGCGGGGAGTTTCATGGCGGAGAAGGTAGCAGCCCGGCGGCGGGCGCGCCAGCCCCGATCCCCGCCGCCCCTTCCGGAGTCGGCTGGCGGCGCGAGAAACGCAGTCCGGGGCCGGAACCGCCGACGATGCGTCTTCGTCCTTTCTTCGGCGGCGGGCGAGGTCTACATTGGCGACCGCGCCCGACGCCCCCACCCCTGCGCCATGAACGACATCGCCACCAACCGAAAGGCCAAGCGAGACTACCACATCTCGGACAAGTACGAGGCCGGCCTCGAGCTGCTCGGGACCGAGGTGAAGTCGATCCGCCTCGGCCGGGTCAACCTGAGCGAGGCCTTCGCCCGCGTCGACAAGGGGCAGGTCTGGCTGCACAACTGCGACATCCGTCCCTACGAGCAGGCCAGCCACGAGTTCCATGCTCCCCTGCGCCACCGGCGCCTGCTCCTGCACAAGCGCGAGATCCGCCGCCTCGCCGCCGCCACCGAACTCCAGGGCATGACGATCGTGCCCCTGCGGCTCTATTGGAAGAATCGGAGGGTCAAGCTCGAGATCGGCGTCGGCAAGGGCAAGGACCAGCGCGACAAGCGCCAGGACCTGAAGGAGAAGGCCCACAAACGGGAAGTCGACCGCGAGATCGCGCGGTTCAACCGGTAGGGATCGGGAGTCCGGGAGCCCATCGACGGAAGCCACCACAAAAAATTTTCCACAGCGGGCGTCAGCGCACACGACGCACACTGCCGAAACAGTCCCTCGCCGTCGAAGACTGGACGACTGTGCTATCCTTTGCGCCGTCCGCCCCCCCCGCCGCCGCACAGGCCGGTCGCCCCCCACTGTCCATCATGCCGATCCTTTCACTCTTGCGCACCATCCTCGTCCTCGGGCGGATCTCGAATCTGCCTACGGTATGGACGAACGTGGCGGTGGGCTGGTTCCTGACCGGCGGGTCTTGGGGTCCCGATCTCGGCTGGCTCCTCTTCGGGACGAGCCTCGTCTACGTCGGGGGCATGACGCTGAACGACGCCTTCGACGCGGCCTGGGACCGCGACCACGCACCGGCCCGCCCCATCCCGGCGGGGCGGATCGCAGAGCGGTCGGTCTGGATCCTCGGCACGCTCCAGCTCTCCGCCGGGGCGGGCGTCCTCCTCGTGGTGACGACGGCCCACCCGGCCCTCGTCGGCGGGCTGGTCGTGGCGGTACTGCTCTACAACTGGCTGCACAAACGCTGGGCCGGCTCGGTGCTGCTGATGGGGCTCTGCCGCGCCCTCGTCTACCTCGCGGCCGGCAGCGCGGCGGCGGCCCGGACGGGGACCGAAGGCCTGCCGGCAGCGTTGCTCGTCCTCGCCGGGGGGGCGGTGCTCTACATCGCGGGGCTCACTCTCGTGGCACGGAGCGAGCATCTCGGCGAAGGCGCGCGGCTGCGGCTGCTTCCAAGGCTGATGCTGATGCTGCCGGTGCTCTTTCCGCTGGTCTCGCAGCGGGCCGCCCCGCATCTGACGATCCACTATCCGCTCGCCGTGCTCGGCGTGGTCGGCGTCGCCGCCTGGCTCACCATCGTGCGGCGCGCCTTCGCCGAACGCATCCCCCTCGGGGTGGGCTTTGCCATTGCCGGCATCGCCTTCTACGACGCCTCCGTGGTGGCCTTCGCCGACTGGCCCGCCGCCGTCGCCTGCCTCGCCTGCTTCGTCGCCGCACTCGGGTTGCAGCGGGTCGTGCCGGCGACGTAGGGACCGCCCCCCTCACCCCCCCACATCGCCTGAAAACCGAAAACTGAAAACTCCACCCCCATGCCCTCTCCCGCAGAGTCCCTCGTCGTCAAAACCGTCACCTGGCAGGAGGCGGCGGGGGCGCTGCTGGAGGTGCGGCGCGCCGTCTTCGTGGTCGAGCAGGGCGTGGCCGAGGAGCGCGAGATCGACGAGCACGACGCCGGCGCTCTCCACTTCCTCGCCGTCGCCGGAGCCGGGCAACCCGTCGCGACCGCGCGGCTGCTGCCCTGCGGGCGGGTCGGCCGGGTCGCGGTGCTGAAATCCGCACGCCGCAGCCGAGTCGGCAGCGCCCTGATGGAGGCGGTCCATGCCGCCGCCCTCGCACGCGGCCACAGCCGCCTGCGCCTCCACGCGCAGGTGAGTTCGATCCCCTTCTACGAGTCGCTCGGCTACGCCGCGCACGGCGCCGTCTTCGACGAGGAAGGCATTTCCCACCGGCACATGGAGTTCCGCATCGGCGGCGAACGTCTCAGTTGACGTCGGTGAAGACGGCCTGGACGTCCTCGTCGTCCTCGAGCTTGTCGAGGAGCACCTCGATGTCGTTCATCTGCTCTTCGGTGAAGTCCTTGGGGCTCGTCGGGATGCGCTCGGGGCCTGCCTTGCGGATCTCCAGGCCGAGGGCCTCGACTCCCGAGGTGAGCTTGCCGAAGTCGGCGAATTCGGCGTAGGCGTAGGCGACGCCCTCGTTGACCGTCATCTCCTCGAGTCCATGGTCGATCAGCGCGAGCTCGACCTCGTCGAGGTCGGTTTCGGGCCCGACCGCGAACTGCACCACCGCCTTGCGCTTGAAGAGGAACTCGAGCGAGCCGGACGGGAGGATCTGCCCGCCCGATTTGTTGAAGTAGGTCTTGATGTTGGCGACGGAGCGGTTCGAGTTGTCGGTGGCGCACTCGACGAAGATCATGACGCCGTGCGGCCCCTTGCCCTCGTAGTTGATCTCCTTGATCTCGGCGGCGTCCTTGCCCGAGGCGCGCTTGATGGCGTTTTCGACGTTGTCCTTGGGCATGTTGGCCGCCTTGGCCTGCTGGATGGCGAGGCGCAGCTTGGCGTTGTTGGCGGGATCGGACCCGGCCTCCTTCGCCGCCATCGTGATGGCCTTGGCGATTTTCGGAAAGGTCTTGGACATCTTGTCCCACCGCGCCTCCTTCGAGGCCCGCCGATATTCGAATGCTCTACCCATAATCCCGACACCATTGGAGCGGATCGGGCCATTTCGCAAGGCGGATTCCGAGGGGCGACCCAACCCTCTTTGGTGAGCGACCCGACCCTCTTCGCCCGTCTTCCCGCCGGGATCTCCGGCTGGACCGGGCGCTCGGGGGATTTCACGCGATCCCGCGGATTGAGAAGGCCGGGATCGGAGGCTAAGGATTCCATACCGATGCGCCCCTTCCGCCCATGGCCATGGCTTCGGCCCGCCCTCGTCTCCGTCGCTGCCCTGGCCTTCGGCGGCCCGGCGATCGCGCCGAGCGTTCGGGCGGCCGACGAAGCGCCCGCAGAGCCCGCCGCGGCAACGGACGGGGCCGCCGACGAGCCCGCGGAAGCCCGCCCCGCCGCTGCGGACGAGCCGCCCGCCG
>SLGN01000144.1 GCA_007123695.1 Verrucomicrobiales bacterium | reverse complement strand
TTTTGCTCGCGGCAGCAAAAATGCGGCTGCGGATCTCAGCAGCACCATGCGTGTTCCTAGCGCTGCGGCTGTTCGGGTCAAGGGATCAAGGATCGGAGCCGAAACTGGAGCTTGCTCTTTCGGCATGAAGCGCTTCTTTGATCCCCATTGACCCCACCGTGATCTCCGAAGACGACGACGAAATGGTCATCCAAGTCGCCATTCCCAAGTCCCGATCCTTGATCGAGTACGAGTTCGGGATTCAGGCGGCCGTCGAGGAGGCTCGCCAGCTCGCCCTGGAACGCCTGGGGGCGGCATCGTCGGGAAAGGGCTTCGGAAAGTCGATGCCCCCCCCGGTCGCCTCCACCGACACCCCTCGCGATCCGGAAGGTTGAAGGGATTGGGTTGAGTGGCGCGGATGTGGTTCCAAGGGTCGCCGCGCGGGGCGAGGCGTTGGATGGCCAACCCCGAATCTACGGGCGGCCTCGGCCACGCTTTCGTGTCCCGGTCCAGAGGGGCTGTGCCAACTGGGGCGTCTTCGGGTGGCAGTTGCGATCCTGTGCAGGAGTCTCGACGGGCTCGATGAGGCGTCGGTCCGCTTCAAGCCGCCGCCGAAGCGGATTGGCGAGTCTCGGTAGCAGGCAATCCGGCGAACGCATCCCCCACGGTGCGGTAGGGCTCGCTGCAAAAGCTCGGTTCGCCGGAGTGGGTGGGCATCGGGAAGCTGAATTTCGCCCGGCGAACACGAAGAACACGGCGATCACCTGTCTCATCCTCGTCTCCGCCGCCGTCGCCATTGTCTGCAGACCCCTCCGCTACCGTCCCCCTCCGTCCCCGGTCCTTCCGTCGAGTCCCAGGACAACGAGACGGGCGAGCCTCGTGGGGAATAGGATTAGAGCTGCCCCTCCTCCAAAATAGGCAATGACGTGGCTCCAGAAGCTAGGGAAGACGGCCACCGCATGATAGGTGTCGGAGACGGCGGCGCCCACATCGTCCTCCGGCTCCCTCGCGATCTCGTCGTCTCCGGACACGCTTGCCGATTCCGACGCCCAGAACCGTCTCTCTTCACCATCAAGTCCGAAGCGGAATAGATCGACAATGATTGGCAGCCCCGTCAGGACGAGGAAAATTCCGAAAACCCTGAGAAGGATCGCGGCGTGCTCTTCCTTTGCCATCATGGCTGCCTGCCTGCCGCTAGCGGGGACGAACCAGCGGAAGAAGCCTGTTCCTCTGGGAAACGAGACGCCGCACCTGAACCGAGCGAGTCCTCGCGTTTCGAATGCGTTTTGCTCTTCGGATACGCACATTGATCATCGCGATTCTTGACCGAACCGACCTGACGAACGGGGCCGCGCTCCGAATCGTGACGACGCAGGCTGACGGCTCGCCGATGGCTCCGTCCGGAACAAACGAAGGCGTCGCCGTCGAGTCAATGACGACGGAGAAGCTGTGGTCGTGACGCGTGGCCGTGTAGCGGATCGGAATGTTGATCGCTCTGGTTGTTTGGTTCGGATGGACCGTCACTCTCCCAACATAGCCCATCAAGATCCCCCAGTTGCTCGTAGGGCCGTAGTGGGTCACCACCCTGGCCGTGCCGTCGTTCGCAGTCCAGTCGAACGAGAACCATCCATCGATGCTCTCGGTATTTTCGATCACAACCGGGATGGAAACCGTTCCGCTCCTCTGCGAAACGAAAACTTGATCGCTTGCAAAACGGACCGTGGGGACCTGGGCACCGGCGGAACCGACCAGCAAAGTGGCCAGCAGGGTGAGAATGTGCGGGATGGCGACAGATTTCGGTCTGGGGGCATTCATTGAATTCATTGGTTTTGTTGGTTGCCCGAAACTTTTCCCGTTGTCCCCATCCCATCACATCGAGGGCCTGGAGCGGAGGATGTGTGCGGTCAGGTAGGCCGGTGAGAGCCATCACACGTCAGAATCGTTCGAATCAGGCCCGCAAGTCAATGATTTTCCGGCGGATTTCTCCGATTCAGGAAGAGATCGCCCAAAAGCCTCGTTCACAGCGAACAGATCTGATCGGAGGCGGTGCCGCGCGACTCGGATGCGGCGGGGGCTGCCCCCCCTACTTCGCGCGGAAGCTGACGACGCTGCCGTCATTCAGCACGACGACGAGCCTGACCCGCGTCGCGGCGAGCCCGTCGTGCGCCGGCGTGGCGGGCAGCTCGATGCGGCGGAGCTCCTCGCCGCTCTTGCGGTCGAGGAAGCGGAGAAAACCCGGTCCCTCCGGCTTGGCGCGGTCGAGGGGCCCGGCGAGGACGAGGGCGTCGGCGGTGGCGAGCATCGCCTCGACCTGCGCGGGGGCCTCGATCCCGACCGACCACGCTTCCGCCCCGCTCCCCGGCTCCAGGGCGAGCACGTCGCCGCCGCCCCGCGTGTTGGGGCTCGCCCACATGCGCGGGCGTCCGCGGCTGTCCTCGCCTTTCGAATCGATCTGGAAGGCGAAGGCGGCGGTCTCGTCGAAGGCCAGGATCTCGCCCTCGACGCCGTCCCCCCAGGTCCAGGCCGACTGCCCGTAGCGCAGCCCGAAGGAGAGGCGCGTCCAAGAGTCCTCCAGCATCCCGCGCTTGCCCCCGCGCAGGTAGCGCACCCCCTCGGGGTACTCGACCCGGGCGCTGCCCCGCTCGTTCTGGCCGTAGCGGAAGCCATCCACCACGGATACCTCGCCGGTCGCGGGGTCGAGCAGGTGGACCGCCCACGGTCCGGCGGCGAGCAGTTTTGCGACAGGCTCCCCGGAACCCTCGGCGCCGACGACCACGCAGAATCCTCCCCGGGAGGCGGCTTCGTCCGGGAGGAAGTCGAAGGCGCACGCGAGACCCGGAGCGGCGGTGCAGAGAAAGGCGCAAGCCAGCCAGGTGCGGAGGGTGTGTTTCGAGACGATCATGTGGGCGGATGGCGCATTCTACCGTGTCCAACGGGCTATGGTCACCGTCCAAGTGTCTGCATGGCAGCGAAAACGCGAAATGTCGAGATCTTGCCCTTCGATCCTCGCGTTCGGCGTCGGGCTTCGTCGCCTGGCCCGCGAGCCGGATCTCGTCCATGTCGGAATAGAGTTCCCCGGGCCGGAAGCGGTTCGTGTCGCGCTCGGAGCGGTGCCCGCCGCTGCGTTTGTAGACGGCGTGGGGCCCGTCGGGGGCGCCGTTGGGTAGACGGCGCCGACACGATTCGACGCCACAGCATCGACAGGGAACGCGATCCATCGCGAGGTTTCGAAACAGAGCAAGCCATGTCACCGCGGGGCTCGTTCGAAACGATCAGAAGAAGTCCTGGACGAACTCTGCTCCCGAACGTTCGAGACGCATCGTGATTCTCCGCACCCTCAGGTGAATGACCTTTTGGGTTTGGAACTGCAGTCTTTGCTCGCCGCTTTTTTCCAAGGTCCCCGAGTAGGTTATGATGCATTTGCGTGAGGAAGCCAGGGCGGCTGCTTGCCTTCGGGCTTCCTCCACGGGAGCGTGAACATAACCCAGGGAGTCGCCGTTTGTGAACATCACAGCGTAATGGTCAGTCGTTCCGCTGATCGAAATGAAGGTCCTTGAATCCATTTCGGTCGGAAACGCTTCGCGGTTGAAATCGTATTCCTTGAGGTTCGATGAGACAGTCACCGAGAAACCGTCCTTGCTCCTGGCGTCTTTGATTCTACTCTCAATCGCCGGAGCCAGTTGCGTCAGGAAGCTATCCTTGGAGAACTCGTCGCGGAGCGATCTATAGTCGGAACTGATGTTTCTCGCAATGCGGTCCATCGGAGTCGCCACATCAGCCTTCAGCTCGTAGATGATGGGCGCGTTTTGCCCG
>SLGN01000675.1 GCA_007123695.1 Verrucomicrobiales bacterium | reverse complement strand
ATATCGCTGCAGGATCCGCTGTTGCAGACCTGCAGCTCGCCGCAGGCATTGGACGCCTCACAGCCCCCGCAGAAGTTCGGATCATTTAAGGTATCGCGGCACTCCCCATCGCAGTTCGTCAGCCCATCAGGGCACCGCGACCGGCAGCTCCCCTCTACGCAGACCTCGAAGGCCCCGCAGATCGTATCGCAATCGCCGCAGAACTGAGGGCTCACCTCGGTGTCCACGCAGCTGCCGCCGCAGAGCTCCAAGCCCTCCTGGCAGGAGCTCACGCACTCTCCGCTGGAGCAGACCTGCTCGAAGGCACAGCTCGTATCGCAGCCTCCGCAGAACTCACGGTCCGTGGCCAGGTTCACGCACTGGCCGCCGCACTCTGTGAAGCCCGGCGGGCATCCGATCACGCACGCTCCCATCACGCAGAACTCACCGACCCCGCAGACGTCGCCGTCGCACCCGCCGCAGAGGGTCCGATCGCTCATCGTGTTCCGACACTGCCCGTCGCAGAGCTCAAAGCCCACGGCGCAGGTCTCCTCACAGGAGCCCATCGCGCAGACCTCTCCGCTGCTACAGGAGTTCTCACAGGCCCCGCAGTGCTCCCGATCGTGCCGCAGATCCACGCACTCCCCGTCGCAGAGCTCTTGGCCCGCCCCGCAGAGCACCTCCACGTCCTCTTCGCCTACGTCCGGCGCCGCGTCATCGGCCACGCAGTACCCGCTCACGCAGACCGCCGCCCCCCGGCAGTCCGCCTCGGACTCACACTCCAGACCGCTCAGGCGACTCTCGTAGGCGCAACCCGCGATCGCGAAGACCACCATCATCCCTACGATCCATCCCGTGCCGCGTAGAATCAATTCTCTCATTCGACGACCGCTCACTTCCGCTGATTCGTTGACCATCGGCTTCGTGCCTGACGCCACTCTACCCCAGATCCCCATTGGGTACAAAGTCTCTGCCCTCTCCTAGGGCGCGGATCTGAAATGTCGGACTAAGCGGCCGCATTGAGCATCTCTTTTGTGCGCCGTCTCCACGTTCCGTTGAAGAGGTCGGCTCGAAGAGCCGCCATCTCGGATGCGCCTTCGCGACTCCAGCGCATTCCCTGCTGCTTCAGGCGTGCTCCCGTGACGTGGTAGTTTGCGCTCTCTACACCCGCGGTGGTGACCCGGTAGTTCTTGGCGCGGTAGGCCGGGTAGTCCATGCGGTCCTGATTGTTCGTGAAGTAGGTGTGCAGTTCGTGGAGTTTCTCGACGTCGTGTGTTCGCTGCAGTCGTTCAAGTGTCGCCAGGACCTTGTCCACATGACCCTCCTCGATTCGGTCGCATTGCCGGCGTGCCCAGCGTGTGGTCTGGGTGTTGTGCCTACCCCACAGGGCCTGAGAGACCTCCCAGATGCGATGCTTGGCGTGGAAAAGGTCCAGAATCAAGACAACCTCACAGGGTAGCCACTCACCAAGAGTTCGGATCCATTCTGCTCCGTCGCTGAGCAGAATGGTCGTCTCCGCCGCGTCGAATCGGAGTCGGCGCATTTCGGCCCACACCGAGTGGGCAAACGGCTTCCAATGCCCCAGACGCGATACATAGGTCTTCTCCAGGAGGCTTCCCCGAGACGGCATGAGTTGGGCGCATGTATCCCCTCGGTACAACACGGCGTTTTTGACTTCGCGCCCAATCAGTGTGTAGCGCAACCCCTTTCCGCCTCGAGCCCCCTCGACAGGTGACGAACGCCCCGCATGCAGTTCGCGCGTCATGGGGACAACGCCATCGATCTCGAGGTACGCGATCGATGGCGCCTCCTCCACCGAATCATGGGGGCGTTCCACGTCGCGCATCAGGCCCGAGTCCTCGAACGGAGCATGGGCGCTGGCGACGCGGTCGTTCTTGTTCATCACGAATTGACCGCGCTCATGCACCAACTCTTGGAGACCATGCTTGCTGATCTCGACACCCAGCATCCATCCCAACAGCGTGGTGGCCATCTCCTCGGACACCGTCGTCGCCATCATCGTCACGCTCTCGGCCAACCGAGCCGAAAAGTCGCTAGCAGGAAGACCAATCGCCTGCTCGGCAGGCGAGAACCCGCCCTGATGAGGGTCGATGTACCACCGACGCTTTGTGGTCACCGTGCCCAGCAAAGTGGACCGCGTGCGCAGACGTCGGCCCTCCGAGTGCAGTCGCTGGCCCGAAGAACCTGCTGCACCTCGATTGCTTTGTTCGAATGCATCCACTCGGCGCTGCAGGCGAGCCTCCAGAAGAGGGCAAACCGCCCGTCGCGAAGCGACGAGCGCATCGCTCTCCTCGGTCAACGCATCACCCGCCTCCACCGACGCGGTCGCGTAGTCGGCGAGTACGGTCATACCCGCCACCAAAGCTGTCGCTGCTCGCTCACCGATTCCCAGATGAGTGCCAAGAGCTTCGGTGAAGGCATTCGAGTCCAGTGGCTCACCGGCCGCGGCCGCCCGCCACACAATCTGCTGCACCGCACCTACCCAATCGAGATCTTTGCTTTCGACAACGTCAGCTTCGTCATACAGTTTCTTCAAGGGGCCCTCCTTGGCCTTGACGGCGGCAACCGTCGGGGTACCTGTGATTTTGCACCCAAGGAGGTAACCCCTTTCCTTTCTATTTGCGATCGTCAGCTATCCCGACGTTTGGGAACCGCGCCCCCAGGTGGTATTATGAAGTCATTGGGAATCGGCGAAGTGAGAACAAGAGAGGAGCGTGATGTCGAATAATGACTGGAATCAGCAAGGCGACTGGAATACGCAGGATTGGAGTCAGCCCGCCGAGCCGAGCATCCCGGCTTCGCCTCCAGGCCCCGGGCAGGCCCCCGGGTCGCCGGGTGGAGGCGGTAGCCCCGCCTTACTAGCGATGGTCGGGTCGATGGTATCGTTGCTCTTCATTGGCGGAATGGTGTTCTTCTTCGTCGCCGCTTGGAGTGAGTACGCCGACCAGGGACCTGTGACGATGGCCGAGGCGGACTTCGGGCAGCATGTGGCTCCGCCGCCACGAGAGCAGGCAGCTGTCGCGCATGCAGCGCCTGAGGAGGCCTGCCCCTTCGCCTTGACCCAGCGACGGCTCGGGCATGAGCAGCGCACCTTCCGGTATTGCTTCGAGAGCGCGGGCCTCGAGGTCCCGGAGCGTATGGTGCTCTCCCTGCGGGTGTTGCCGAATGGGTACCCGGAGGTGATCGGCGGACTGCCGGATAATCAGGCCCGGACGTGTCTGAATCGGACCCTGGAGCGGCTCTTCGTGGAGACCCATGAGGAAGAAGAGTGCGTGTCTCGCTTTGAGGTAGAGCTCTAGAGCGGGAGGCCACGAGGAGTCAGGCGAAGACCACGGTCTTATTTCCGTCGACGAGGACCCGGTCTTCCAGGTGCCAGCGGACAGCGCGGGCCAGGACCTGACGCTCAATGGAGGCGCCGATCTCCTTGAGGTCGGCGATGGACTGACGGTGGGAGACCCGCAGGACGTCCTGTTCGATGATGGGGCCGGCGTCGAGCTCGGAGGTCACGTAATGGGCCGTGGCGCCGATGAGCTTGACGCCCCGGCTGGCGGCCTGGCGGTAGGGGCGGGCGCCGACGAAGGCGGGCAGGAACGAGTGGTGGATGTTGATGATGCGGTTGGGGTAGCGGCTGACGAACTCCGGGGAGAGGATCTGCATGTAGCGGGCCAGCACCAGGGTGTCGACGTCGTCGCCGAGGAGCTCCAGGATCTGGGCCTCGGCGTCCTCCCGGCGGTCGCGGTCTACAGGCACGTGGTGGTAGGGGATCCCGAAGGACTCTACGGCCTCGCGCAGGTCCGGGTGGTT
>SLGN01000411.1 GCA_007123695.1 Verrucomicrobiales bacterium | reverse complement strand
TCGGCCCGGAGAGAAATCGCCAAACCGAAGAGAATTACCATAATTAATCGGAGTTTCCGGATCATTCCGGAAAATTCTCGCGAAATCGCAGAATTGAAAGTGAAAAGTTATAAAAATCGCAAAAAAGATAATTAAGATAAACTGATAGGTAACTACCGAGAATTCCAAATCAAAAACGCCCCATCTCTCCCGTCCGGCTGTCTCAACAGGACGGACTTGACGGGACGCGCGAGGCCCCCTGCGGCAGCGGACGCGTTTCCGCCCTCGCGTCGGCGGCCTGGAGCTGCTTCGCTACCGGTCAAGATCATGGGCCTTCTCGAACGATTCTCCTTGTCCGGCAAACGTTTCTTCCTCACCGGCGGCAGCCGCGGTCTCGGGCGGGAGATGGCGCTGGCGATGGCGGAGGCGGGGGCCGACGCCATCCTAACGGGGCGCGACGCCGAGAGCCTCGAGCGGACTTGCGCGGAAATCCGGGCCCTCGGGCGCAAGGCCCATCCCATCGTTGCCGACATGGGCGATCCCGCTGGCTGCGAGGCAGCCTGCCTCGCGGCACTCGACGAATGCGGCCGGATCGACATCCTCGTCAACAATGTGGGCGGACGCCTCGTGAACGTGCCGGTGGAGCAGCAGAGCCTCGACGACTGGCAACGCATCCTCGACCTGAACCTGACGAGCACCTTCCTCTGCACCCGCCTGCTCGGGGGCGAAATGGTGCGCCGGAGCGGTGGCGGACGGGTCATCAACATCGCGTCGATCTCGGGTCTGGTGGCGAACCGCGGCATTGGCGGACGCAGCTACGAAACGTCGAAGGCGGCGGTAATCCAGTTCACCCGCGCAACGGCGGCCGACTGGGCGCCCCACGGGGTCACGGTCAACGCGATCTGCCCGGGCGGCTTTTTCACCGAGCCCAACCAGCGATGGGCACGCGAGAACCCCGAGGTCATCGACGGCTTTCTCGCCGCCATCCCGATGGGCAAATTCGGCGAACCCGAGGACATCGGCCCCCTCGCGGTCTACCTCGCCAGCGATGCATCGCGCTACATGACCGGGGCGGCGCTGGTGATCGATGGAGGCTACACGCTCTGGTAGTAACTAATCGCCTGATACATCATAGGCCGCCAGGCACACGATGCGTTGGTAATAGAATATAACGCACCCAAATAGGGAACATTTTCCCATCTTCGAATGTTTCTTCGAGGTCTTACAATTATTCTCCTGTCATATCATTTGGCATTATTATTCTCCTGTCATATCATTTGGCATTTGGGATGGCGGGAGAGCCGTCTTGCAGTTGAAGGCAGCGATCGCAACGACGGGGCCAAGGACCAATGGGTCAAATCGCCGTCAAATTGGTGAAGACGGCGAGGCAGCGACCAGCCCAGGGGGGGTCAAGGCGCCTCCGGCACCTTGCCGGGACTTTCGCTGCGGTCGCCATTCTCGTCGCGCTCTTCACCGGTGGCGGCAAGCTGTCCGGAGGGCGCTCGCGACAGTTTCGAAGCCTGCGACTTCAGGTTGATCAGGTCCCACCAAGCGTCTCCGAGGTCTCCCGCGAGAGGCTGGCTCTTGTCGCCCCGCAGAGCCTCGACCTCGCCGAGCAAAGTTTGCGCCTCTTGCTTGGCCTTTTCGAGCTGGTCCGCGTCCGCCGGAGAGAGCTCGTCCACACCGGCGAGGCGGTCCAGCAGAGCACGTAGGGCCTTTGAAGACTCGCGGATTTCTTCCAGTCGTCCTTTTCCGGAAGATTCCCGGGATTCTTCCCGGGGATCCGGTCCTGCGGAAGACGGTTCGGCCACCGCCGTGCCGTCTGCGAGGCCGGACTGCGTCGCATAAGGGGCCGTCTCTGCCATTTCCGCGATCGCTTCGGGTGAGGTTGGTGCCGCTTCCGACCCGTTTGGCGTCGGAAGGTCTGCGGAATCTCCAGAATCGCCAAGAGGCACGGCCGTTGTTTCGGGCTTCTGGTCGATCGCCTCCTCCATCGCTACAGCCACGGGGGCAACGGAGATCTGGTCCGCGGTCGGATCGGGCGCGGCTGGCACCGACGATGCAGCCGGAGCCTCAACGGCGGGCGCCGTTCTCGGCGGCGGAGTCAAGGCCGCCGGAGTGGTCGCGATCGCTGGCGTGTTCCGGGGGGAAGCCACGGGCGCTAGGGAACTGCCGTTGCGCGGCGCCGACATCGTGTCGGGGTAGGAGACGTAAGCGGGGGCGGCCGGCTCGAGAACCTGCGTCTCCACCTCGATGGGTTCCCGTGTCGCGCGGGTCTCGCCAGCCCCCCGACCGAAGGTGCGGTTCGCCTTGCGATTGGTCTCGGCCGATTCAAAGTCGGGAACCTCGTCTACGGGGTAGGAGCGCACCGTGCCGCCGTCGCCTGCTACGGGCGCCTTTTCCGAATAGGCGGTGGGATGCCCGGCCGGCGGCGCCTTCCACGGCTCGCGCGTCACCGGCTTTTCGGTGAGCCCCTCGGTGGGGGTGTTCAGCGAGACCGGTGTGATCAGCATCATCAGATGCTGGCGAGAACGGTCCTGTCGGCGGGCCCGAAATGCGTTTCCAATGACGGGCAGGCGCCCGAGGATGGGCACACCGGTCTCGTTTTCGTTGAAACGGGCGGCGTCCAGTCCGCTGATGGCCACTGTGTAGCCGCTCTGCACGGTCAGGGGGGCGTTGTAGACACGAGAGGTCGCGATGGGAAAAGGGTTTCCGTTGATGAATTCGGTGCCGACGATGTCCGATACGGTGACCGACACGTTGAGCATGATCTTGTCGCCCGCCATGCGCTTGGGCAGGATGTTGATGACGGTCCCGATGGGGAGGTATTCGATCATCGAGGTTTCGGTGGCCCCCGCGCCGAGGCTGGCGCTGGCGCTGGAACCGAGAACCGGCTGGTTCACCACGCTGCGGAAGGAGACTTCGCGGTTGTCGAGGGTGACCATGCGGGGGTAGGAGACCATGCGGGTGCGGCGGTCGTTGTAGATGGCGCGGAGCTTCAGATTGAGATCGCTGTAGCTGAGAACGGCCGTAGGCAAGGCGTAGCCGCCCATGCTGTTGAGATCGATGGGACCGGCATTGTCGCTGAGGTTGAGCTCGAGACCTGTGGAGCCGAGCACGCCGTTCCAATCGATGCCGAGCTCGCTACTGGGATCCCGGCTTGTCTCGACGAACTTCACCTCGACGGCGATCATGGGCTGGGGACGGTCGGCCGAGGCGAGATAGGCCTCGATCCACTGGTGTTGAAGGCGGGTCGCGACGACGTAGAGCGTGTTCGAGTCGCTGTTCCAGATCACCTTCGACTGGCTGGCGGGCCCGTCTCCGCCCCGACCTCCGGCAGCCGGATTTCTGTAGACGAGATCGGGCTGGCCCTGGAATCCGCCCACCGAAAGTTGGGCCACATTGTCGACCGACGCTGTCGGGGCGAACACGGCGCTGCCCCCGGTCGCCGAAATGTCGAGGATGTTCTGGATGTCCTCGAGAATGCGGGATGGCTCGATCACGAAGAAGTCGGGCGCTCCCTGGAGATTCAGGCCCCCCATGCCCATTCCCATTCCGCCCATGCCGCCCATTCCCCCCATGCCCATCCCCATGCCGCCCATACCCATGCCCATTCCTCCCATGCCCATTCCGGCTTGGTTGTTCTTCGTGACGACTTCTTGGGCGTTGTAGTTGATCTCGTAGATGCGCCCGATCAGCTCCTGGTCGTTGGCGGGGCGGAGATACCAGATCCCGCCATCGTAGATCAGGGCGACTCCGTTCGCCTTGGCAAGAGTCTCGAGAGCCACGAAGGGGCTTGCCGTCAGGGTGAAGGTTACGAGGTTCTCG
>SLGN01000623.1 GCA_007123695.1 Verrucomicrobiales bacterium | reverse complement strand
TTCGCAGGCCCTCTCGGTGGCCCGGGCGAAATCGGTTCCGGTGACCTCCTCGGCGGCGTTGGCGGCGACGATCCACGAGGCCGATTCCCAAGCCTCGGCATCCGCCTCGCGCAGGGCGTGCAGCAGCAGCCAGATCAAGGCGGTGCCGCCCTTGTTGTCGATGGTGCCGGGACCGTAGATGCGTCCCTCGGCGGGCGCTTCCTCCCAGCGGAAGCCCTTTTCGATCTCCTCCTGCGGCGGGTAGACGGTGTCGGAGTGGGTCACGAGCAGGATCGGGTCGCCCGGCTCAATGCCTCGGCGCGAGAGGAACAGGTGCGGTCCCGAGCCGCTCCGAAGGCATGGCTCGAACGCCGCCGCGAAGCCGAGCGGGGCGAAGGCCTCGGCGGTGGCCCGAGCGACTTCCGCCACCCCCTCGGCATTGTCGGTGAAGCTGTTCACCGCGACGAGCTTGCGCAGCAGGGCGAGGGCATCGGGCTGGTGGCGTTGGGCGGCTTCGAGAAAAGGGGCGGCATTCATCGTTTCATCGGTCGGGGGCTTCCTCCGCCAGTTCGGCGAACCAGGGATCGAGGTCGGTGCGGAAAAGATCGTCGAGGCGGGTGGCGCGCTGCACCGCCGGGGCGGCGCTCTCGAGCGGAACGAGCCGCAGTCGGTAGCGGCGTCCCACCGCGAGGGCCGAGGCGGGCTCGAGCTTGCGCTGGCGGAAGGCCCAGTGGAAGACGTAGAATTCCCCGCCGTCGTCGCTTTCGAAAAGGGTCGAGAAGACCGCTTCGGTGTAGGCGGGCCGGTTCGGATTCTCGATTTCGGAGCGCTCGCGCAGAGTTGCGACGACTTCGATCGCGAGACTGGCCTCGGAGCCCTTCTTCGGCGGGCCCGCTGCGGGATCGGGGAGTTCGACGCGGCGCCATTCGATGCCCGCCCGACGGGCGGGCAGCTCGGCGAGGAAGAGGTCGCGCGCCGAGAAGGTCCAGACCACGGTGCCGATGCTCCCGAGGCGTTCCGGCGGCAGCGCGGCGAAGGCCTCGCGCACCGAGGAGGCGCCCCCGCCGTTGACCGCGATGGTGCGGACCGGCCGTTCCAGAGCTGCGGCGAGATGGGCGGCGAAGCCCGCACCGATCGATTCTTCGCCGTCGATGCCGAAACCGAGGCCGGGATCCTCGAAGATGTTGACGAAGCTGTCGCCCAGCAGAACGACATCCGCTTCCCCATCCCCATCTGGCGTCCCCGGCTCGGCCGGACGCAGGAGAGCGGCCGTCTCTGTCGGAAAGAGGGCGGCGGCGTCGCTCTCGGCGAGGTCCAGCATGCCGACGAGATCGCCCCGGCTGCTCCGCCGCAGCTCCTCGAAGGCCGGAGACCGCGCCTCCGCCCCGGGATCGATTCGGGCGGCGACGGCGCGGGCCGCTGCCGCCATCGCCGTCGGCGTCCAGTGGGTGTCCTGCTTCAGGTAGCGTGCCGCGTCGCCCCCGGTGCCGCCGATGGTCGGCAGCAGATCGACGAATTCGATCCCCGCGTCGGTCAGTTCCGCAGCCACGCGGTGCCAGTCGGGGTGCGGCACGGCGTCCTCGCCAAGCCCGAGCCCCGTTCGGCACAGCATCGGCTTAGTCGGCACGGGGACGAAGACGAGCCGGATGCCGCGGCGGTCGAGTTGCTCCGCGAAATCGCGGACTACCGGCAGAGGCGCCTGCCAGGCGCGGTCCTGGCGCTCGCGCGCGACCGAGGGCGGCTCGACGTAGTAGGGGCCCCTGCCGAAGACCGACTCGAGATCGGGCCGGTAGTGCAGCCATCCATCCTTCGTTGCAACGACTCGGCGGTTCCCGGCGCCGAGGGCGCGGACGAGCCTGGCCTGGTCCGACCGCCGCCACGACTCCAGCAGGGGCAGGGTGCGGGCTCCTTCCTCCCAAGCGGCGAGGCGGGCCTTAAGGGTTCCGGCGGGAGGCTTCGCGGAGAGTTCGGGACGCAGCGAGGGCAGGAGCAGCGAGAGGGCCGGGGCAAGGAGAAACAGAACAAAGGCCCCCAGCGAGACAAGCAGTCCCCGACCGCCGACGTGCACCTCGTCGTCGAGCCAGTCGTGTTCGTAGGGGTTCTCCATGGTGCGATGTGGGAATCTTGCAAGAGCGGGGCGGGAAGGTCTCGGAGCGCTTCAGAATTGGAAGTAGAGGAACGGATTGAACCCTTGCAGGGCCATTGCGCGGACGCTGACGAAGAGCAGCCCGAGCCCGAGGGCGACCTTCCAGGCGTCGAGGCGGCGCAGCCATTGGCCCGAATTCGGCAGCAGCCAGGCCACCGCCGCGCACAGGGCGAGCCGGGCGAGGGCCGATGGATCCAGAACCATCGCCTCCAGCGCCGCCGCCGCCGGTCCTCCGCCTTGGCCGAGCAGCGCCGCGAAATAGGCGAGGGCCTCGGCGAAGCCCGGCGAGCGGAAAAAGACCCATCCGGCGAGCACCGTCAGCAGGGTCGCGGCCCATCCGAACGGCCGCGGCACCGCCACCGGGAGGCGGCGCGAGCTCCAGCGCTCCGCCGCAAGGACGAGTCCGTGCAGAGCGCCCCAGGCCACGAAAGTCCACTGGGCGCCGTGCCAGAGACCGCCGACCAGCATCACGAAAAGCAGGTTCGCATAGGTGCGCAGCGGTCCGATCCGGTTGCCGCCGAGGGGAATGTAGAGGTAGTCGCGCAGGAAGCTGGAGAGCGAGATGTGCCAGCGGCGCCAGAATTCCGTGAGGCTGGCGGCGCGGTAGGGCGAGTCGAAGTTTTCCGGAAAGCGGAATCCGAACATGCGCCCGAGCCCGATGGCCATGTCGGAGTATGCCGAGAAGTCGAAGTAGATCTGGAAGGCGTAGGCGAGCAGGCCCACCCACGCCACCGCCGCGCTAGGCGACCCGGCCTCGAAGGCAAGATCGGCGAGGCTCCCCATCGGATTGGCCAGCAGGATCTTCTTGGCGAAGCCGTAGTTGAAGCGGGTGGCGCCCGCGACGAAGCCGCCGAGGCTGTGGGTCCGGCTGCGCAGTTGCTCCGCCACGGTCCCGTAGCGCACGATCGGACCCGCGACGAGCTGCGGGAACATCGAGACGTAGCAGGCGAAGTCGAGGAAGCTGCGGGCGGGCTGAGCATGGCCCCGGTAGAGGTCGATGGAGTAGCTCATCGACTGGAAGGTGTAGAAGGAGATGCCCACGGGCAGCACGATCTGCCCGAGAAACTCCGGCATCGGCAACTCGCCGAAGCCGAAGGCACTCGCGACGCGTCCGAGATTCTCGGAGAAAAAGAGCGCGTATTTGAAGAAGCCGAGGATGGCGAGGTTGGAGACGACCGAGAGGACGACGGCGGCGCGCCGCCGTCGGGGCGTTGCCAGGGGATCCGCGATGGCCGCGCCGCAGAGGTAGTCGATCGCCGTCGAGGCGAGCATCAGCAGGGTGAACCACGGATTCCACCATCCGTAGAAGACGTAGCTGGCGAGGACGAGGGCAAAGGACCGCCCCGGGCGCGGCGCCGCATAGTAGAGCAGCAGCGAGGTCGGCAAGAACCAGAAGAGGAAGATGTGCGAGCTGAAGACCACGGCCATCGCGCCGCCGGGGCGCCGCCGCATTATCGGGCAAGGCGCGGGCGGGACAAGTCCGGCGCGGTCCGACCGCGATTTTCCCGAGATTCCCCTTGCCGCAACGCCCGCCGATCGCGTTCAATCGGCCCAATGGAAGCCAAGCCGCTCATTGCCCGTGTCCGTTCCTCCGTTTCCGCCCTCGTTGCCCTCGCCGCCGCCTTCGCCGCCGTCGTGGCGCTGTGGGCCGCGCCTGCTTCGGCCGAGCCGGCCGCTGCCGACGGCGCG
>SLGN01000465.1 GCA_007123695.1 Verrucomicrobiales bacterium | reverse complement strand
CGGGAAGGGGGCAGGTCGGTCAATCCGAGATGTCGGATCCGTCCCCGGAGATTGTTTCGGACGGGATGGTGTGAGAAATCGACCTTCCGCCTCCCCGCCTCCCCGCCTCCCCGCCTCTCTACCTCTACCTCGCGAGGAGCAGCGGCGCCGAATCCCCCTCTCCGGAGGTCTCCAAGGCCCCTTCGCTGCCCCGATCCATTGCTGCGCGAGCTTGTCCGAGCCGAAAGCGGAATGTCGTGCCGACGCCCTCCTCCGATTCCGCCCGGACCTCGCCCCCGTGCCTTCGCACCATCTTCCGGACGGTGGCGAGGCCAACTCCCGAGCCTTCGTAGCCGCCCTCGCGGTGGAGCTGCTTGAACGGCTGGAAGACGGCCTCGGCCTGGGCCATGTCGAAGCCGACGCCGTTGTCGCGGACGAGAATCTCCACCCCTTCCGGGCCTTCCGCCATGCCCACCGAGACCTCGGCCAGCTCCCTGCCCGAAGAGAACTTGAAGGCGTTCTCGACGAGGTTCTGCAATACGGTGCGCAACACCACCGGGTCGGCGTCGATCTCCATTCCCGGGGCGACATCGATCTGCACGGCCCTGCCTCGCATCGTCGGGAGCAGTTCCTCGACGATCTCCTTCGCCATCGCGGATAGGTCGATCCTGCGAGGGCGGAGAGCGACTTGGGAACAGCTTGCGAGGCGCAGCATCTCCTCGATCAGCCAGTGCATGCGCTCGGCGGCTGCCCGGATTCGTTCGAAGTAGTCGCGCGCTCCGGCGCTGAATTCCGCGCCATGCTCCTCCTGGAGCAATTCGGTGAGGCACTGCACATGACGCACTGGGGCACGCAAGTCGTGGGACACGGTGTAGGAGAAGGCGCGGAGTTCGCTGTTGGCCTCCTCTAGACTGGCAGTGCGAGCCACCACCAAAGCCTCCAACCCCGCGTTGAGCTTCCGCACCTCTGCTTCGCTGACCCGCAGGGACTCGCTCGTCCTCCTCGCATGGGCGGCTGCACGCTCCTGCATGACTTTCGAGTCTGCCAGAACCATCATGCCGACCAGCGTGATCGCCACGCCGGAGAGAGCGACGAAGAGGGTGGAGAGCCGATCAACCCAGTTCTCGAATGCGGCGAGACTGAACGCCTCGATCGTCCATCTCTGCCCTCCGAGATGGACGTCCATCGAAGAGCGGAAATCGGATGAAACGCTGGCTTCCGCCGAAGCGAAAAAAGGCATGCCCCTCTCCCCTCCGTCGGAATCGACGATGCGGAGGCCGATGTCACTGTTTGACCGACTGACCACGCCGCCGAGAAACTTGTCGATTTCGGCGATGCAGAAAAGGTAGCCTTGAATCGAGGCCCGGCGCTCCGCCTTGGTTCCCGGGCGCTCGCCTTGTGAATAAACCGGTAGGCAGACAAGGAACGCTTTCCCGCCTCCGGGTCCGAAATCCTCGCCGAGGGACCCCACGGTCGAAACTGAGAACGCCCCGGAGTCCCTAGCCCAAGCGAGCGCTTCTGCTCCGGTCGGAACCGCAAGGAGGTCGAGTCCGGGAACTGCGGCGGCCCGTGCCCGACACCCGCCCGAAAGGGCCGAGTAGCGTAGCACCGGCACGTAGAGGGGGTTCGATCCGTTGGAGCGGACTTCGAAATCCTTGATGCCGGCCCCTCGCACCGAGGCTTCGAAGGCGTCCAGCCCCTCGCTGCCGAGCACCGCAGCGTAGCCTAGCCCCCGGATCCCGGGGAATCGCTCCGGGGCGTCGAGCCCCTCCACGAAGGCGCCCCAACCACCGTTGGAAGTGATCGTGTCCGCTCCACCGGAGGCCTCAAGATAGGCACGCGCGGTATTGAGAAGCCGCTCCGTCTCGTCGAGGCGATGTCGTAGGTCTTGGTAAACCGACTCAAGGTTGGCGTGGAACTCAGTTGCGAGCGCCTCCTTTTGTGAGCGGTAGAGCGCGGATGAGGCGAAGGTCGTCAGCAGCAGGCCCAAAAGGGCGAACGAGAGCGATGCGGGATGGAGAGCCGCAGCGAGCCGATGGCTCCCGAAGATCGCCTCTTCAGAGAGTTGGTCTGATTCGTCCTCGGTCCGGTCGCAGGAGGGCGCTGCGGGGCTTCCCTCACTCATGATTGTTCCAAAAGGCGAACGCATCAGAGCAGTCGGTTTCCGGGGCGGATCGCGGAGCCCCGGCTGTCGAGGCGGATCTGCCCCCTTGCCGACCTACTTCCCCCACGAAACCAGCCTGCGTCAGGGATCGTCGCAGGGCGTCGCGGGTGATCGGTTTGGGAAGGATGACATCGACCCCTTCGATTCGCTGGCAGTTGGCGATGAGCAGGTCCCCGGAACCCGTCGCCAGCACGAACTTCTCTCCACTGCCTCGCTCGCGCAGCCGCTTCGCCAGTTCCTCGCCACTGAAATCCTTCATCGCCCGGTCGGAGACCACGACGTCGAAGCGGTTCTCGCGCAGCTTCTCTAGGGCCTCGTAGCCACTGCGGGCAACCTGCACGCGGTGCCCTTCGTCGCGAAGGAAGGCTGCGATGCAGCTCGCGATGACTTCCTCGTCATCGACGGCGAGGATGTGGAGTCCCCCCTTCCCGCCGTCCGAATCGACATGCGGATCGAAACCTGCGGTTTCATCGCCGGGATGGGAGCTGCCGGACTCGCAAATCGTGAACCGCAGGTGGAACTTCGTGCCGAGGCCCTCGGTGGAATCCACCCTCAGAATGCCTCCGTAACGCTCCTGGAGGGCATTGATCCAAGCCAAATCAAAGCTCGGAAACGGATCCCCTTCTTCCTCGAAGAACGACTCAAGATTCCGATGCAAGGTCTCAGCAGACATTCCGACACCGTCATCCTCGATTTCGACGACGACGCCGCCCGTGTTGCGGAATGAGGAGATCCTGAGCCGCCCGCCGTCCGGCATCGAATCGCAAGCGTTGAGGATCAAACTAGTGATCGCGTCGCGAAACTGGTCCTCGTCACCTAGGACGGGTGGGACGTCCCGGAAATGTGAAACGACCTCGATTCCAGATTCCCCGCCTTCGGCCTGAAATCGGTGTCGGCACGCCTCCAGGCTTCCCGCAATCGTTCTGCCAAGATCGACTGGGGTGCCGAGGCCGTGACGCGGGTGAACGTCGCAGAAATAGGTGAGCCGCTTCACCACCCTCGACGCCTGATCGATGGCGTCGCGTACCGTCTCAAGCCCCCCGCCCTCTCTTTCGAATCTGTCCAGCAGACCGACTGCGCGGTTCAAGGCGTTTCCCATATCGTGCGAGATGCTGGCGGCCATTCTCCCCAGTCCCTTCATCCGCCCGGCCCGGACCAGTTCGGCCTGGGTTCCCTTGAGCGTCTCCACCGTCGCCTGCAACTCGGAGTTCGTGCGGCGGAGAGCCTCGTCCGCGTCGCGCTTCGCCTCTCGTGCCGCGGCTTCGCGCAGCTCGCGCTTGAGCGCGGGCAGAAGACGGGCAAGATTGCTTTTGGCCACGAAATCGGAAACCCCTCGGCGCATCAGGTCTATGGCTATCTCCTCCCCCCCGATGGCGCCAGTGACGATGATGAACGGAAGGTCTTCGCAGCGTGCATTGCGCACGTCCAAGGCAGCGGACGCCGAGAACTCCGGCATGTCGTGGTCGCAAAGGATCGCCTCGAAGACTTCGGCGGCGAGAGCGGCTTCCATCTCGCCACGGTTCTGGACCCGGACAGCTCGGAAACTGACACACTCTTTTTCAAGGGTCTTCTTGAGAATCAAAGCATCGTTGTCGGAGTCTTCCACAAGGAGAACGCAAAGGCGGTCGGACATCGGTGAAGATCGGGACTCCTCAGCAGGAGGGAACGGGGCGG
>SLGN01000596.1 GCA_007123695.1 Verrucomicrobiales bacterium | reverse complement strand
CTCGCTCACCTTCGCCTCTTCGACAAGGCACCGCATCGTCACCGGGATCGTGGCCGTCGACGACGCCGTTGAGAAAGACATCATCAGCGAATCCTGCATGTTCGTGAAATGGGCAAGCGGACGCACTCCCGCGACAAAGCGAAGCACCAATGGCATCACCACGAGCAGGTGGAAGAGCAGCGCTCCGGATGCGGTGAGCAGGTAGGGCACGAGATTGCGCAGCACCCCGAAGCCCACCGTGGCGATCGATGGGATCACGAGGCAGAACACCGCGTAGGGGGTGAATTTCATGATCCACGTGGTGATCAGCGTCATCACCTCGGCGATCTGCTGGAATCCCTCCTGGAGCGCCTTCGGCGGTCCTCCTGGAAGCATCACCATCGCGACGGCGAAGAGGATGCTGAACACGATGATCGCAAGAAGGTCGCCCTTCGCGCAGGCTTCGACGACATTGGTGGGGACCGCGCGCCGGACGATGTCGAGGAGCGAAGCCGCGCCGCCTTCCGCCGCCTTCAGCACCTCGCCGACCTCCGCCGCCGTTTCCGTTTCGAGCGCTGCCTCCATCGCGGCGCGCAAAGTGGGGTTGGGCGCCCCGTCGCTCAGTCCCGGCCGGATCAAATTCACGAAGGCGAGCCCGACGCAGACCGCCGCCAGACTTCCCAGCAAGTAGAAGGCCCACGTTTTCAGGCCCATCCGCGCAAAGCCCTCCAGCGAGTTCGTCCCCGCGATGCCGCTGATGATGCTGGCGACGACGAGCGGCACGATCACCATCTTGAGCGCCCGCAAGAAAAGATCCGCCACGAACCGGCAGACCTCCACCGTCGATGTCGCCCAAGCAGCCGCCTCCCCGTCCTCCGGACTCGCAAAAGGTTGGAGAAACGCTCCTGCCGCCACCCCCAGCCCCAACGCGATCGCGATGGGCCAGTGGTGATGCAATTGAGAATGCGTCCTACGGGGCATCCCCCTTGTCTGCCAGAATTCCCCCTCCCCGTCAATCCCTCCCAAACCAAGCGGAGGAGGAAACAAATAAACCAGGTTAATAATTGTTCCTATAGTAATCCAATTACAATAAATTACCAGGTAATTTTCTCTTGCGATTGGATTGGAGGTAGGATAGGATTCGGTTGGTTTGACCAATAGCATGGGTCATGCGACTGGACCTGGTTCATGATAGGCTTTATCGAAGACATGAAAATATCGAGTAGTAGAAGAATTGTAATTTCAGGAGGTTCTGGAACTGGGTATTACCATTGCATTTCACGGGTCGTGGATCGGCGGATCGTTTTCCACGCTGCGGAAAAGGAGGTGTTTCGTTCGATGTTGCGCAAGCTGGAGCAATTCTCCGGGATCCGGGTGGCGACTTACTGCATCATGGGCAACCACTTCCATTTGCTGCTGGAGGTCCCGGATAAGGAGGCGATGCCGAAGCTCGAGGCCGAAGGTTTGCTGGAGTTGCTGCCGCTGCTTTATGACGAGGCGGCGGTGCAGACGGTGGCGGCGGAGATCGCCGCTGCACGCAAGGCGGGAAATTCCATCTGGGAGGACGAGATTCTGGAGCGCTATGAGCGACGGCGCGGAGACCTGTCGATGTTTGTGAAGATGCTCAAACAGCGCTTTTCGGTCTTCTACAACCGCCGGTCGGGACGGGTGGGCACGCTGTGGGAGGACCGCTTCAAAAGCGTGCTGCTTGAGGGCGGGGAAACCACGCTGCGGACGGTGGCGGCCTACATCGACCTGAATCCGGTGCGGGCGGGACTGGTAGAGCGTCCCGAGGACTATCGCTGGAGCGGATACGGAGAAGCTTGCGGGGCGGGCAAGGGGGCTGCGACGGCCCGCGAGGGGTTGGCTTCGATCACAAGGGAGGGCTTGGCGA
The DNA here is from genome assembly GCA_007123695.1 of Verrucomicrobiales bacterium. Taxonomy (GTDB): domain Bacteria; phylum Verrucomicrobiota; class Verrucomicrobiia; order Verrucomicrobiales; family DEV007; genus Arctic95D-9. Next base: position 1,949 of record SLGN01000596.1, on the reverse strand, counting down.
ATCTCCGGCAGCACGACCGTTCGGAGGATGTGGCATGGCCGGATTGGTCGGAGGTGCAGCGGGGCTACCGACTGTTGCTCTACACCGATGGCCGGGAGCAGAAACCCGACGAGGTGAGGGGCGAAGGCGGGCGCGCGGGCATCGCGGCGGAAGAATGCGAGCGGGTCGAGGAGTCAGGCGGGGCGATGCCGCTGCCGGAGGTTTTGCGGCGGAAAGTGCGCTATTTCAGCGACGGAGCCGTGATTGGCTCGGCGGGTTTCGTAAATGGAGTCTTCGACGATCTCAAGGACAGGGGAAAGATCGGCTCGAAGCGCCGAACGGGCGCGAGAAGAATGATGGGGGCGGACTTTGGCGGACTGTGTTCGCTTAGGGATCTGAAAAAACTTCCGCTGGAACCGCCTCCGGAGTAATAGCGGCTGGTGAACGCCTAGTTGCATTTCGCGCGAGCTTGCGCGAAAGGAGGCGAACGGAGAAAATGAAACGATGAGCGCGGGTGCACCGTCGATCCATGGAGGTGGCGTGCTTCGAGGCGAAAATCGCGCCGATGGGGAGGGGCTCCTCTTCGAGGCGAAGTGGCCCCGGGAAGAAACCTGCATCGCGGGGGTTTCCGGTGGGCTCGATTCGATGGTTTTGTGGCACGCTCTCCTTGAAGCGGGCTATGGAAATGTGGTCGCTGTCCATGTGGACCATGGACTGCGAGGCGAGGAATCCAAGAGGGATGCGGAATTCGTCCGTTGCGAGGCGGAGCGTCTCGGGGTGCGGTCCGTCGTTGTCGAGGTGAAGGTGGAGGCTTTCGCGAAGCGACAGCGCGTTTCGATCGAGACAGCGGCGAGGGAGCTGCGCTATCGATCCTTCGCGGAGACCGCGGAAGCCATCGGCGCCCGTAAGGTGTTCCTCGCTCACCATGCCGACGACCGCGTCGAGACCGTCATGATGCACCTCTTCCGGGGAGCGGGGTCGCGCGGACTTGCGGGAATGGCGGAGGAAAGCCGACGCATCGTCTGCGGTCGCGAACTCCATCTCGTGCGTCCCTTGCTTGCGCTGCCGCGCGAGCGCCTCGCCCGCTACGCTCAGGAAAACGGAATCGAATGGCGCGAGGATTCGACGAATCTCTCGGACTTCGCCCTGCGCAACCGGATTCGGCACCGCCTGCTGCCGGAGATCGAAGCGGTCTTCGGACGGGACGTCAGGGCTGCGGTCCTCCGTGCCGCCGATCTCGCGGCGCTTGACGAGGCATGGGCGAGGGAGTCGCTGCCTGAGGCACCCCGCGCCAGCTCCGGGAACGGCTTGGCGGTGGATGCGCTTCTCCCCTTGCACGCAGCGGCGAGACGGCGGCTGCTGCTCGCGTGGCTGCGGTCGTCGGGGGTGCCTGACTGCGGTCTCGCGGAGGTGGCCCGCACCGAGGAGGTGCTGCTTTCCAAAGCTCGCCCGGCCAAGGCCAGTCTGCCCGGCGGCAACGTGGTGAGGCGGCGTGCCGGAGAGCTCTTCATCGAGCCGTCCGGCACGGACTGATGCCGAAGCGGGCCAGCAGAGCCTCGGCAACTTCGTCCATGGGCAGACCCACGACATTGCTCAAGGATCCGTCGATGCGGTCGATGATGAGCTCTCTATGCTCCTGCGCGGCGTAGCCGCCCGCCTTGTCGAGGGGATCGACCAAGGCGTGGTAGGCGGCCCGGGCATCTTCGTCGAGGGGTTTGAAACGGACCTCGGTGGTGACGGTGAAGTCGATCGCAGCGTCGGTCGCGGCATGGCGCAGGGCGACTGCGGTGAAGACTTCGTGCGTCTTTCCGCTGAGAAGCTGGAGCATGCGGGCGGCCTCGGCGCGGTCTGCCGGCTTGGTGAGAACCTGGTCGTCGGCGAGAACGAGCGTGTCCGCCGCCAGAACGACCGAGCCGGGCATGCGCCGGGCGACTGCGGCGGCCTTGAGGGCCGCGTTTTCGGAAGTAAGG
>SLGN01000005.1 GCA_007123695.1 Verrucomicrobiales bacterium | reverse complement strand
TTGGGGGGGGTGGGGGGTCTCGTTGCCTTGGGTGGGGATGTCGACTCCGGCGATCCAGCAGATGGCGTTGAGGATGGTCTTGCGGAAATCGTCGTGGGCCCAGTTGTCGTGGAAGTGCAGGCCGGTGAAGCCGAAGCCGCGTCCGCCGTCGGGCCGTTCGACGACCCAGCAGAGATGCTGCGGCTGCTTCTCGGCGACCATCTTTCGGACGGCGGGATTTCCGGAATGGTGCCCGTCGGGACGGGACATGGTGTCGTCGGGAGGGATCGCCGACAGAATGGGGGTGACTCCGGCCATGTTCTCGATGAAGCGCATGTTGAAATACCACTCGTCGCGGATGGTGAAGGGGGAGACTCCGTTGGCCACGGGATGCTTCGGCAGGGTCTCGAAGGCAGCGTCCCAGTGGGGGTTGACGGAATAGTCGATCTCGAAGGCGCCGCCGGTGGCGGCGATGAGGGTGTCGTTGGTCTCGCCGGGGGTCATCTCGACGGCGTAGTGGAGCATGCCGACGCCGACGCCCTGCTCGCGCAGGTAGTCGATCTGGCGCAGGTGCCAGTAGGCGGGGTGCCGGGGGCCGCCGTCGGACTGCACGACGAGCGCGTCGGCGTTCTGGAAGGCGCTGGGGTCGGAGGGCCAGCCGTTGAGGTAGGTGGCGACGAGCGCCTTGTCGCCGTGGTGCTCTTCGAGCAGTTTCTTGGCGAGCAGGGCGCCGGCGTTGTGCTCGTGCATGCGGGGCGGGTGGCTGGGGGCGCCGGCGACGTAGACGATTTTCTTGAGGTCGCGGAGGGGGAGCCGCTTCAGCCGGATGTTGCGGAACTGGACCTTCATGGGCGGTCCGGTGTGGAGCTGGAAGGCGAGGAGACCGGCCCGGCGGCGCGTCTCTTCGTCCTCGTCGATGGTTTCGGACATGGTGCGGCCGTTGATCTCGCAGACGATGCGGTTGCCTTCGGCGACGACGCGGTAGGTGTTCCATTCGCCGTCCTTGATGGCGGTGGCGAGTTCGGCGGCGTCGCCGAGACTGCCGACGACGGAGGGCTTGCCGTCGGACCCGATCACGGCTTTTTCCCCGCGCTTGGCGAGGATGCCGCGGAACTTCTCGCCGTAGTTGGTGCCGGTCCACTTGTTTTCGTAGTCGATGTCGGCCTGGTAGCCGCCCACGGCGTGGGGCTTGTCGAGGGGGAAGCTGCGGATCTGGATGCCGGAGTTGCCGGAAAAGATGCGGTATTCGAGGACGAGCTCGAAATCGTCGACTTCGCCGTCGGTCCACGTAAGGAAGGAATTGTATTCGAGCGGCGCGTCGGCGGTGGTCTCGCCGGTGAGGGCGCCGTCTTCGATGCGCCACAGCGCGGGGTCGCCTTCCCAGCCGGTCAGGGTGGATCCGTCGAAGAGGGAGACGAACTCGGCCGAGGTCACGGCCGTTTCCTGCTGCTGCGGAGGCGCGGGCTCCTGGGCGACGGGCAGGACGAGGTAGGCGGCGAAGGCGCAGGCGGCTGCGGCGGCGGACAGGAGGGGCAGGATGGATCGGGGATTCATGGTGGTTTCTCTACAATGGAACGGGAGAAAAGGCGAGAAAACTCCTTTTTCGCGCCGGTTTTCGGGGCGGGGGCGGAAACGGTGGATGCCGTCGGGGCATGCCTTTTCTCTTTACCTTCGCCGCTTTCGCGGGTTTTCTTTCCCCATGGCTTCGAAGCGACCTTCTAAGCGAAAGCGCGGCCCCAGTCCGCTGGTGATCGTGCTGTCGGTCTGCGGTTTCCTGCTGGTGCTGCTCGTGGTGGGGCTGATGGTGGCGAAGTCGCTGGTGGGCGGGTGGCTCCGCGGCGACGGCTTCCGCGATTGGCTGGCGCGCCGCTCGGCGCAGGTGCTGCGGTCCGAGGTGAGCCTCTCCGATCTGGAATGGAGCGGCTCGGAGGTCTTCGCGAAGCGCTTCACCGCCCTCGGGCGGGAGGACGCGGGCTTTTCCGAACTGAAGCTGGACGGGGTGCGCGCCAGCGCCGGAGGAATCGCCGACCGCGCCGTGCGCGTGCCGGCGGTCTCGGTGAACCGCCTCGACCTGCGCTTCGCTCCGGAGCGTCCCGGCGGTCCCGCGCCGCCTTCGGCTGTCCCCGCAGCAGCGCCGACCCCTGCCGAGGGCGGCGCGGGAATGCCCGCCTGGCTGTCGAAATACCTTCCCGACCGGGTCGAAGTCGACGAGATCGAGATCGCCAGCACCCGCCTATCCGTGGCCCGCGAGGAGGGCGAAGTCTTTCTCCTCAGCGGCACCAGCGCGGTGATCGAGCCCGATTTCGGCACCGGCTTTTTCGCGATCCGGGGTCGGGGAGGGAAGGCGGCGATGGTGGGCGCTCCCGATCTCGCGGTGAAGAATCTCTCGCTGCGCTGGCGCGGCGACGAGCTTTTTCTCGACCGCTGCTCCGTCGGCATCTTCCGCGATGGGCACATCGAGGCTTCCGGGGAGATCGGTTTCGCCGACGAGGGCGGGCTGGATCTCGAACTGGAAGTCTCGTCGATCGACGTCGACGAGCTCGTGCCGCCCGAGTGGGGCGAGCGTCTCTCCGGAACTCTCGCCGGGCCCGTCCGAATCTCCGGAACCCTCTCGGAACCGGTGGCCGAGGGGACGCTGCGGGTCGCCGACGGAGTCGTCCAGTCGCTGCCGCTCCTGAAGCAGATCGCCCGCTACACGCGTTCGGAGCGGTTCGAGCGGCTCGTCCTCAACCAGGCTACGGCCGACTTCCGGGTCGAGGGGCAGCGCGTCGAACTCAGCCGCATCCGGCTGCAGTCCGACGGTCTCGTGCGGGTGGAGGGGCGCCTCGACATCGACGGCGACTCGCTCGACGGAGATCTCGAGGTCGGCGTGGCTCCGGGCACGATGCGCTGGATCCCCGGGGCCGAGCGCAGCGTCTTCACCAAGGAACGCGACGGGTTTCTCTGGACCCCGATGAAGCTCGCCGGGACCCGCGACGCTCCGAAGGAGGACCTGACCCTGCGCCTCGTCGCGGCGGCCGGCGAAGCCGTGGTGCGCGATCTGCCGGGCGGCGTGATCGATGCGGCGAGGGAACTGGTCGCCCCCGGCGGAGAGGGTGGCAAGGGCGACGGGATCATCGACCAGGGCAAGAAGGTGCTCGACCGACTCTCGCCGTTTCTCAAGGCTCCGTGAGCCGGGCTGGTTAGCTTTCTCCAGGCACTCGGGGGCTGCATTCAGCCCGAGGAGAAGGGTCGGGCGGGAGCTTGTGAAATTTTTCACAAATTCGCCTTGCACGGTTTCGCGCCGTGTTTAGGATGGAGGCTGCCGAGCGGAACGGAGCCGCCCCGCCGGTCTATGCCGCGCCCTTCCCCCAGGGCGTTCGTTGGCGCGTTCCACCGATGGATTTCCTTTCCCACATGGTCTCCTTTGAAACCGCCCTTCCGATGCTCGCCTCCGGCGGGATCGGCGCACCGGCGATTCCCGCCTTTGGTTGGTTTACCAACTCGATCTTCGTCGCCATCGTGGTGACGGCGGGGATCCTGCTTTTCACCCGCATGGCGACCAAGCGGATGGAGCTCGTCCCCGGAGGCAAGCAGAACCTCGTCGAGTTCCTCATCGAATTCCTCTACAACCAGGTCGAGTCCATCGTCGGCAAGCACGTCGCCCCGAAAGCCTTCCCGCTGCTGGCCACGATCTTCATCTTCATTCTTTGCTCGAACTGGTTCGGGCTGCTCCCCGGCGTCGGCACGATCGGCTTCGGCCAGACCAAGGCGGCGCTCACGCTCGACACCAGCGTGGTGGACGACCACGGTCACCCCGCCTATGTGCCGCTGCTGCGCCCCGCCACCGCCGACCTCAACATGACG
>SLGN01000188.1 GCA_007123695.1 Verrucomicrobiales bacterium | reverse complement strand
CTCACCCGACTCCAACCTCGGCAGGCGGGACATGCTGCTGCCCCTCGCTTCGGCCGCGCTGGCCCCGTGGCTAGGCTGGAACACCGAAGGGCGCGCCGAATCCGACGCCGACGCCGCGGCCACTCCCGGCGGAAAGGACGGCGGATCGAAAGAAGATGCCGAGAGCCGGGTCGAGATCGTGCTGCTGCACGACAACGACCAGCACTTCCACTACAATCACGCCGACGCCTTCCGCCGGGCCGTGCGTCACGTCCGCGAGACGCGGAGGAACGTGGTCCATCTCAACGGCGGCGACATCGTCGTGCGCCATCCGCAGCGCTGGGCCGACAGCGAGTCGCTCGAATACTACGAGCGCATGGCCTCCTTCGTCATCGACGAGATGAACCAGACCGGCTACGACGCCATGGTCCTGGGCAACCACGAGATCGACTACCGCGAAGACATCACCCTGCGGCAACTGCGCCGCGCCCAGTTCCCCATCCTCGGGGCCAATGTCGTCTCGGAGACGCCGCGTTTCTTCACTCCCGATAAGAACCAACGTTTCGAGACCGCCGAGGGCCTCGCCATCAACGTGCTCGGACTCTCCACCGGCTCGGCCGAGGGCGTCACCGTGCGCGACCGCCGCGAGACGCTGCGCGAGCACCTCCACCTGCGCGAGGAATGCGACCTCTTCGTGCTGCTGACCCACATCGGCTACCGCGCCGACCGCCAGATCGCCGACGAATTCCCCGAGGTCGACCTGATCGTCGGAGGGCACTCCCACACCCTGCTGCCCGATGCCGAGAGCTCCAACGGCGTCGGCATCGCCCAGGCGGGCGGCTTCCCCCACGTCCTCGGCGGACAGCTCTACCCCGAACGCCCGGCCCAGCTCGGCGTCGTCCAGATCGTCTTCGAAAGCCGCAAGCCGGTGCTCAAGCACGGCCGCGTCTTCGCGGTCGATTCCGAGAACGACGCCAAGGTCCGCACCGAAATCGACACCTGGCTCGACCGCAGCCTCACCAAGATCGCCTCCACCGACACGGCCGGCTCAGCCAGCGCTTCCCGGCCCCTGCTCGTCTGAAGCAGGCCCCGCACTCACCAGACCGGAGCATCGCCCCGGTGATCGGTCACCCATCGTGGGAGAGGGCTGAAGGCCCGACCTATCGCGCAGCCCAATCTCGGACGGTCGCTTCGTAGCAATCGATTGGCCGGGGCTTTGCGCCTTTGCTCTTTCCTTTAGCGGAAAAAGCTTGGAAATCCCGAAAGTAGTCATTAGACCTCTTTCATACCCTCGATCTACCGACCTCGCCGACCCCGAGCTTCGCCGCTCTGGCAAGTCGTCCATCATTCCTGGACCGACTTCCAAGCAGGCTACGAGACCCGCCACCGCCCCATTCAAGGTCAGCTGCGACGCGATGCCATCGACGTCGTGCGCCAGTTCCATCGCTGCGGCGACCTCGCGGGCGAGTTCAGGCGGTTGCATTGCCCTGCCGCCACCGCCGGACCCGCCCTTCGACGCCGACACGATGGAGCCGATTGAAGCGCCGCCTCACGCGATCTGGCTAAAGCGCTCGACTACCTTGCCCGCATCGACCGCGGAAAGTAGTCCCGACCTTCAGGTCGTTGGCGGAGACTCCGCGACCTACGACCAGCCACCGCCACGCGCTGAAGCGCTGGAGTACCTTGCCCGCAACGACTGCGAAAAGTAGTCCCGACCTTCAGGTCGTTTCGGAGACTCCGCGACCTACGCCCGGGCTCCGCCACGCGCTGAAGCGCTGGACTGCTTTGGCCGCAACGACTGCGAAAAGTAGTCCCGACCTTCAGGTCGTTTCGGAGACTCCGCGACCTACGCCCGGGCTCCGCCTCGCGCGAATGCGCTGAAGTTTCAAGTGACAGAAGTTTCAAGTAACAGGAAGAAAATGTTTGGTGCGGCCGGGACGAATCGCCCCGCCATGCATCATCCGCACCATGAAAACAGAACGACTCTCGGATTCCGCAGATTTCTTCTATCATCGCACATCCCGTGCCATTGACTGGCGCACGTTTTTTCAAAGCTGTCCAAGCCAACGCATCTCCGTCCAGTCCGCAGCCATGATCCACAGCTTTTGCCTCATCGTCCGCGCCACCTTGCTGCTGCTCGCGCCGCTGGTCGCGCTGCGTGCTGCGTACGACGCTCCCGTCCCCCCCGTCTTGGAGCGACGACTTCTCCGACCCGGCTTCCTTCGCCGTCCATTGGCGGCCCTATGGCTTTCTCACCTCCGGCATCGATGCCGCGCATCCACTCGGCGAAACGGTGAGCGGCAAGGACGCGCGTCCTGAATGGTGGCAGATCGTGGACGGTGCGTTGCGCGGCCAGTGCTTCCCGGAGGAGCAACATCCGCCTGGGTTGCGCCGCGCCATTTGCGGGACTGACATCCGGCTCCACTGCCGCTTCAAAATCGCTGCCGAGGGCCAGATCGGCATCAGCATCGGCGGACCAAATCCTATTGTGGAGAGGGACTTCAACGTCGCCGGCCTGCACATCCGCGCCGACGGCATCACCGCTTCGGACAACGACGTCCTGCACCCGAAAGACTCGCCCGAAGCCGCTGATCTGAAGGCCAAGGGCATCTGGAACCGCAAGTTCTTCTACGCCAAAACCGAGAAGCTTCCGATCGCGCCCGACGTGTGGCATTCCCTCGTGATGGAACTGCGCGGAAAGGAACTCCGGGTCACGCTCAACGGCAAACTGGCTCTCATTTACACCACGCTCTGCGGCGATGTGCCCAAGCACGACATCGGCCTCCAACCCGGCGGGAAAAGCAACAAACCGATCGCATCGTGGTTAGACGACATTCGCATCGAGCCGCTGCACCCCAACGAATAGTCACCTTCATGAAACACCCCTATCGCTTCCTCCTCCTGATCTCCCTCCTGCTCGCGCCGCTGGCCGCGCTGCACGCGCCCCTCCTCCGACCCCGGGCCTTCGGCGGGAAGGGAGCCGAGGGGATGAGAAAGGAATTTCCTGCAATTAATTCCGAGCAATCGCAATCAATAGCAATTACGGCATCGGCGGGAGCGGGCTGCGCGAGGAACTCGTGCGGCTCTTCGGGGTGCCTTGATTCGGCGCAAAAGAGCGGACTTCAGGCGGAAGGCGAGGGAAAGCGCAACGGCCGTGGGAGGAGACGCTCACCTCCCCATTACTTTCCGGATCATCGAGAAGTGGCGGTCGCGCTCGAGCAGCTCCAGACCGTGTCGTGCCGCGAAGGCATGGATAGTTTTAAATGAAAGGAACAGGTTAAGTGACAGAAAGAAAATTCTTGTTACCGGCGAGGACGAATCGCCTCCACCATGGAGAAGCCGCATTCTGAAAATAGAACGACTCTCTGATTCCGGAGGCATCTTCTATCACGGCACATCCCGCGTCATCGACTCGCGCACGTTTTTAGCAGAAGGACATGGAGCCGAAGGACGCGGAAATCCTCCGCAGTATCCTCCGCAACCAAGAGGCTTTCTCAGGGGCGTGGTCAGCTTCGACCGGGCGTCCGACAAACAAACGGGTCAGGAACGCGACGGATGCGGCTATGACGATTCCCACTCACCGCTTACCCTTCCCCCTCATCCGCCAACCGCCCCCCTGCAGGCGGACGATGCAGTCGCCCAAGGCCTCTGCTTCGGCGATCCGGTGGGTGACGTGCAGGAAGGTCTTTCCGGTGTCGCGATGAACGCGCTGGAGAAGATCGACCATGCGACCGTGGGTGGTCTCGTCGAGGCAGAGGATGTCCGGGTCGGAGAATGGTTTTTAGTGACAGGAAGAAAATGCTTTGCACGATCTCGGCGACGGACGCCGCCTCGTCCTCGACGCCG
>SLGN01000204.1 GCA_007123695.1 Verrucomicrobiales bacterium | reverse complement strand
TGGGACGGGTCGCCAAGGTCGGGTCCGGCTGGGTCGAGCTGGAGCCCGGGGCGGCGCCGGTGAAGAAGGGCGACGGCGTCGTCTTCGACGAGGGCGGAGACACCGAGCGCGAGCGGGGCGGCCGGATCTATTCGGTCGATGGCCTGCGCATCGGCTTCGGCCGCGGGCGCATCGATCTGCGCGGACTCGTCCCCGGCTGCCGCGTGTGGAAGACCGACGATCCCGCCCTCGACGCCGAGCTGCGGGCCACCTACCGCCGCGAGACGCTGCCGACGCGGCGGCGCAAGATGCGCTGGCGGGTGGTCGGGGCGGAGGGCGCGCCGCTGGTGCTCTCGGATGTGGAGTCGGGCGAGGAAGTCCGCTCGGCTATGGCTCTGGAGGCGGCGGAAAAGCGGCCTCTCGACGAGCGCATCCTGCGCGACCAGCTTGGTCGGCTCGGCGGAACGGTCTACGAGCTCGGCGAGCTGGAGATGGACCTCGCCGGGCCGCTGATGCTGCCGCTCGGCGAGTTGAACCGCCTCCGCCGCGCCCTTGTCGAGAGACTGGAACGTCGCCGGCTGGGCGAGGGGACGCAGCGCCGCACCACCGACGTGACGGTTTCCGATCTCCTGCCAGAGGAGGAGGAGGGGACATCCGGCGCCGACGCGGCGACCGCGCCCGAGCTGCGTGTCCTCTGCCGCAACGACGGACATATCGACGCCGCCCTCGGCTGCGGAGTCGATTGGATCTACGCCGACTTCGAGGACGTGCGCCGCTACCGGGGCTTGGTCGAGCGCGTCCGCCGCGAGGCTCCGGAAACGCGGCTGTTTCTCGCCACCCCGCGGATTCAGAAGGCCGGCGAAAAGGGGCTCTTCCGGGTCGTCGAGAATGCGCGGCCGCACGGCGTGCTCGTGCGAAATCTCGGAGGCGTCGGCCATTTCGGAAACCGGGAGGACATCGTCGCCGCCGGCGATTTTTCGCTGAACGTCGCCAACCCGATCACCGCCCGGATTTTTCACGATTCGGGATTGAAAACAGTCACGATCTCATACGATCTCAATATCTCGCAAGTTCTGGATCTTCTGGCTGCGGCGCCGCCGGAATGGTTTGAGCTGACTTTGCATCAGCACATGCCGATGTTTCACATGGAGCACTGCGTGTTTTGCGCATTTCTCTCGAAGGGGAAGGACTTCACCGACTGCGGGCGGCCCTGCGACCGGCATGTCGTCCATCTGCGCGACCGCGTCGGACAGCTCCACCGGCTCGGCGCCGACGTCGGCTGCCGCAACACCCTCTACAACGGCCGCGCCCAGAGCGGGGCCCGCTTCTTCGGCGCGCTGCGTGCGGCGGGGCTGCGCCGCTTCCGCGTCGAGCTGCTGGAGGAAAGCCCCGGCGAGGCGGTCGAGACGATTCGCAACTACCAGGCGCTGCTGCGCGGCGAGGGTGGCGGCGAGGAGCTTTTCTCCCGGCTCCGCGCGGACTCCCGCCTCGGCGTCGTCGAGGGCACGCTGGAGGCGTGACCGGCCTGTGCGTGCCGGCGCTTCGTCGAGGGCGCGGTGGGCGCCTTTGCGGAAACGTGCAGCCGTTACCCGTCACCTGTCACGCGTCACCCTTTGATCCGCCACCGTGCCTGCCGCAACTGCGCGAGCGGCGAATCGGACATCTTTTCGTACCAGGCAGTCAGGAAGCTGCCGTCCTCGAGCTCGACGGTGGAGGGGTAGCCGAGGTCGCCGCCGATCCCGTCGCCCGAGACCTCGATGGGTTCGGACCAGGTTCGGCCCTCGTCTTCGCTCAGGCGAACCTGGTTCCCGAAGGGCTTGCGGCGGTATCCGTAGGACATCAGCAGGCGGTCGTCGCGCAGGCGCAGCAGGTGGGTGGGAAGGCCCCAGACGCCGATGGGACGGGGTTCCGACCAGGTGATGCCTCCGTCTTCGGATTCGCACTGGAGGGTTTCGCGCTGGTTGTTCTTGTTGTGGTTGCGGATCTGGGCCACGATCCTGCCGCTGGCGCATTGCACCGCGTGGAGTTCGTGGTAGTCAAGGGCCCGGTCGTCCGGCCGCGCCGGAATCTCCGAAAGCCATCGCCAGGTCAGGCCGTCGTCTTCGGAAACTGCGGCGCCGATGCGCTTCTCCTCGGTCCAGAGTTCCTTCCCGAGATAGAGGAGCCGTCCGTCGTCGAGCTGGCAAGGGCCGTGGGGACTGTTCACGACGGTGTCGATGCGGGCCGAGAAGGAAAGCCCGCCGTCGGTCGAGCGGAAGGCCCAGCAGCCCAGCTCGGACTTGCGCACGGCGTCGTCGGCGATGCGGAGGTGGGCCGCCCGCCAGTCCGCGTCGTCGGCCTTGGCGGCGCCTTCGCCCATGGATCTTTCGTAGGCGAGCGAGGAGAAGGTGGTTACGATCAGGCTGCCCTTGGCCGTCTCCAGCGCGCCGGCGTCGCGGTCGTCGATGGGACCGTCGTGGACGGTGCGCGGAAAGGTCCAGCTTTCCCCCTCGTCGCGCGAGGTCATCATCTCCACGGTTCCGAAGGGGCAGACATGGGCTTCGCGGCGGCCCGACCACACCAGCACGAGCTCGCCGCTCTTCCGGCGGATCAAGGTGGGCCAGCCGTGGTAGTAGTTGGCCTGGGGCGAGACCACCTTTGTCTCCAGGATTTCGAAGTCAGGCGAGGCGGCACGGGCCCGCGAGGGGACAACGGCTGCGGCGGAAGCTGCGGAGGCGGCAAGGGAGAGGCCGGCGAAGCGACGGCGGGTCATGGGAGCGGTGGGTGGTGTTTTGTCCATGGGATCGATGATGGACCGGTTCCGCCGGACGGAACAGTCCGCGATCAGGCAAGGGGAACTGGGCCACCTCTTTTGCTCGATGATTCGGATGGGCGGGGTCGAAGCGAACGGGGGGTGGTGCCGATGATGCGGTCTTTGCCCGGTGCGATCCTGCCGTTGGGGAGGCACTGGCCGTCCGGGGCGAGCCAAAAGACCTCGACGGGGGTGGGGGATGCGTTGAGGATGCGAAGCTTGGGCCGGTCGAGCGCTAGGGCGGGGGAGGCGAGACAGACGAGGATCAGGAGGGCGGCACGGAACTTCTTCATGGAGGAGAAAAGATTAGCCGCCCTCGCGGCCCGTGTCTTGAACGATTCCGCACGGCGAACCGGGAAATGCGGGCAAGTGGCGCCAGAATGCGCAGCCATTGCTCCACGGTGTCTTCGGCCCGTCGCTCGACCTCCGGAAGTCGGGAAAATCCCCGAATCTTGCCAAGTCCCGCCGCACGCCGTAGACTGACCCCATGCCGACCCTCGTCGCCGAGTCCAGAACCATCCAGCGCGACCTGCTGACCGCCGAGGACTTCCTCGACTGGCTGGAGCCGGGCGTGCACGCCGACCTCATCGACGGCGAAACCGCCATGCACTCCCCAGTCAACCTCCGCCACGCCCATCTACTGAACTTCGTCGATCGTCTCCTCGGTCTCTACATCGACGAACGCCGCCTCGGCGCGCTGTTCCGCGAGGTGATCGCGGTGCGGCTCGGCTCGCGCAACGTCTTCCTGCCCGACCTCGCCTTCTTGCCCGCCGGACGCCTCGCCGACCTGCCCGCGAGCCACATCCCCTTTGCCCCGCCGCTGGTGGTCGAGGCGCTCAGCCCCCGCACCGCCGGGCGCGACGTCGGGCCCAAGTTCGCCGCCTACGAGGAGCACGGCGTCGAGGAATATTGGGTGCTCGATCCCGAGACGCTGGAGCACCGCTTCTACGCCCGTATCGACGGCATCCTCACCGCCTTCGCCGAGGGCGAGGACCTCGTGCCCTCGCGCGTGGTCGCGGGCTTCCACCTGCGCCGCGCCTGGCTCGACCCCGAGGCCCTGC
>SLGN01000702.1 GCA_007123695.1 Verrucomicrobiales bacterium | reverse complement strand
CCCCCATCTCCTTGGCCGACCGGATGAACATGGCGCAGCCTACGATTGAAACGAGCGTATGCAAGCGGGAAAATTGATACGTTCGCATTCAATCGGCGGAATGGAAACGCTCGTTTCAATCCGCTCCCGCCCGACCGGATCAGGCCGGGGCCAGCCCGCGCACGTCGATCAGCCCGGTGACGGCGGCGGAGATCAGGGCGCTGCGGCGCTCCTCGAGGAGGTCGATGGCGCGTTGGGCTTCGGCGGTGAGGGTGTCGAGGGCTGCGTCGCCCTCGGCATGGAGCCAGCCGTGCGCGGCGAGATGGGCGCAGAAGACGAGGACGATACGAACGGCTCCGCTCAGGGCGGCCTCGTCGTCGGATTCGGACTGGAGGAACCCCAAAACCGTGGTCCGCGATACCTCCTCCTCGAGGGAGTGGGCCCGAGCATGGGCGTGGACGACCTGGTCGAGGGTCATCCCCGACACCACGGCCGCGTAGCGGATCGCCTGCAGCTCCATGTGGCCGCCGTCCGCGGTACGCTTGATCTCGACGACGACGAGGGCCCCGTCGCGGGCGACGCAGAGGAGGTCGATGCGGCGGTTGCTGTCGTCCCACTCGCCGAATTCCTCGGCGACGACGAGCAGGTCCTCTCCGATCACGCCGATGTCACGGCGCAGGAGGCGTTGCAGGTCCTTCCGTTCAAGAAGAGATGGTCTTTCTGAAACTCGATCTTGTCGCCGACCGCCTTCATCACGCCGGATTCCAGCAGCTTCGCGCGCAGGCGCTCGCCGGCGGTGCCGACGATGGACGGCACGTTCTCCCTGCGCCCGACGGAGCCCTTGAGAACCACGAACCCCTCCTGCGTGTAGACTCCCTTGCCTTTCGCGCCCGAGGCCTTGCAGTAGAAGACGTCCGCCGACTTCCCGACCGAAGCGGACTTGACCACGGGATCGAACAGGGGAAAGCCCAGGGTCGCGAGCAGGGCGTGGCCGGTGTCGAAGATCTCGAGGCAGTCGGCCTCGAGGGGCGCGGGAGTATGGGGCTTGGAGCCGCCGGTGCTGTTTTCGTCGGCGTATCGGGCGGCCTTGCGCGCGGCTTGGATGCAGTGCCACTCCAGGAAGAGCGCGTGGGTCTGGGTGAGGCTGTTGGTGCGCGAGATCAGCACCAGCGCGCGCTCCCAGAAATCCTTCTTCTTGTTGTGGTCCGCCAGCCGGCTGCGCAGGTCGCCGGTCTGGCCGATGTAGACCTTCGGCTCGGAGCCGTCCTCGGACTCGCCGAAGAGGAAATAGACGGCGACCTGGTCGCTCTCCGGCATCTTGAGGAAGTCGCCGAGCAGGCTGCGGGGCACCTCGATGACCTGGACGATGCGGGTCGTGATCTCGGCGATGCGGATGCCGCGAGGATCGCCGCCGGGGAGGAAAATCTGGATGGTTTTGGCCGAGGGAGTCATGCGGCGGGGTCGGAGGCGATGTGCCGCACGTCGATCTGGCCGGTGACGGCGGCGGAGATCAGGGCGCTGCGGCGCTCCTGGAGGAGGTCGATGGCGCGTTGGGCTTCGGCGGTGAGGGTGTCGAGTTTGGCTGTTTCGCGACCAACGAATTCAATGATTGCGTCCTGCTCGCCGCGAGGAGGAATCGGGATCACGAAGTTGCAGATTTGTGTCGGGCTGATGTGGGGGACGCTCACGCCGGTCGTTTCGGGCATGAAGTGCGCCTCGAACATGTCGGATGAAAGTAGTTGGAGGAGGTAGTTGGAGTTGAGCAACCCGGAAGGTGCTAGCGAGGCCACCCGTTGAAGCAGCAGGCACGGAAGGTCGTCCTCCGAGATCATCGCAACACGCACACCTTCACCGATCAATGGACGATCCATTCCAATAACCAAATCTCCTGACTTCAATTCGTAGCAGTCCAATCCGTCACTACCTGAGCGTTTCCAATACACCGTTTCATCCCATCGAATCCTTGAGACGCCCACATTGATTCCGCGCAATAGCTTGGTGTCGCCGGAGTCGTGTGTGAAGCCAGCTGAAGTAAACGCAAACCCTGACAACACTGTGAGATAGAATCCGCATTTCCCTACTCGCCAATGCGCCGGCACCTCCCCGAGCCATTCGATGCCGCTGTCCTTCATGGGGGCGTCGGGGTCGAGGCCTTTGGTGACGGCGTGGGAGATGACGGCCTGGCGCTTTTCCTTCAGCAGCTCGATCAGCCGCCGCTGCTCCGCCACCAGCGCGTCGATCTTCGCCGTCTCCCGGTCGAGGAAGGCGGCGATGGCGGTTTGTTCGGGGAGGGGTGGGAGCGCAACTGGAATCCTGACAAGCTCGCTGGCGTTGATCGCAGGGTAGCTTACACCCGTTGAGCGAGCAATAACCTGCTCCACAAAGTATCCTGCGGAAACGACGTATCCCAAGAAATCCGGAACGAGGTCGCCCCGCGGACGGATCACGGCAAACCCGGTTGAAACGATCACGTTTTCCTCCGGCTCACGAATCTTCGCGATTGCTTTCAGGTAAGTGCGAACGGTCGAAACGATAACATCTCCGTTTTGGACGCGACGCCTTGCCCTAGATGGCGCAGCGGAGAACAGCATCATTTCCATCGACTTGATTCCGTTCACTCCATCCACGCTCGAAATATCCACATAGGCGATCTCTGCATCTGGCTGAGTGTTTTCATCCAGTACATCGTCGTTGTGCGTTGAGGCGTATTTAAGCGGTAGCTGCTCCCAATGCCCCGGCACCTCCCCGAGCCACTCGACCCCGCTGCCCTTGTATTCCGGGTATCGTGGAAAGCTCATGCCGCACCTCCTTTCGTCGTCACGGTCCGGACCGCACGCAAGGAGTGTCCTGCGGCAAGCGTGTCTTCGATGAACTTCAGGAACCCTCCCGCCGGCCGGCAGGGGATCACATCGAAAGGCACGAGGACATCTCCCGCGCGCACCAGATTCTTGTCGTGGGCGTCGAAGATCCCGAGATTGTCCTCGGCGCGATAGTAGGCAGCGTCGGTGATTTTTTCGAATCCGAGCGTGGCGAACCAGGTATCGATCTCGGCGGTGGTGACGGGAACGAGGTCGAAGCGTGGCTGGGAGGTGACGATGGCCATTTCCTCGCCAGCCTGAACGATGACACCTTCGAACGCGTTTAGGCCGGCGGTCAGCTCGTTTTGGAGGTGGAGACGCTCCAGATACTCTAGGGGCGTGGCTTCCCAGAGATGGAAATGGCGTGCATCCTGTGATGACGAGACGAGGGCGAGCTCGATGCCGGGGCTAAGCCCGAAGACGCCGTGGCGGGTCACCTTGACAATGCGTTCGCCCTCGCGATACCAATCGTGTTCCTGGCCGCCGCGCACCAGCCTGGGGAGTATGTCCCCGGCGTTCAGTTCGAGACCCAGACGGGTTGCCCATCGACGAAGACCTTCCTTCTGCCGGGCAAGAGTGGGCGGCCAAGGTGGCTCTCCACCGCCGTCCGAAAGTCCTCGGAGGTAATCGCGCGCCGCGCCGACAAGATCCGCTCCATCTCCCCGGGAGTGAGGAGTGGGCGCACTGGAGGCGTCTCGGGGCGGGGCGGCGTCATCGTTCATGAGTCTACGGTGGATCGCGGCAAAAAACAAGGCGGAGGGCGAGGTCACTGCCCACCTCCTTCCTCCCGATCGCTGTCTTCGCCCAAATCGCCGGACAGCTCCTCCTCCAGGGCGTCGATGCTCGGCAGGCTGGATGCGAGTTCGGCGGGCAGGGCGCGGGTGATTTCGTAGTCGGCCACGCCGATGGGCTTGTGGATGTCGCGCAGGGAGTATTCGGCTAGGACGCGGTCCTTGGTCTGGCAGAGGATGAGGAAGTCGAAGAGGTAAGGGTCTTT
>SLGN01000363.1 GCA_007123695.1 Verrucomicrobiales bacterium | reverse complement strand
CTCGCCGGTCGGAAACGATCTCGAGACCTTCTGGAGCAATCTCGTCTCGGGGCGCAGCGGCATCGCCCGCATCGACGATCCCGCCCTCGCCGACTTCGACTGCAAGATCGCCGGGCAGGTCCGCGATTTCGAGCCGGGGCCCTATTTCAAGAACCCCAAGGACGCGCGCCGCGCCGACCGCTTCGCCCAGTTCGGCATGGCCGCGTCGGTGATGGCGCTGGGCGACGCCGGGATCGACTTCGACCGCATCGACCGCGACCGCTTCGGCTGCCTCGTCGGCAGCGGCATCGGCGGTCTCGTGACCCTGGAGACCCAGCACGCCAATCTCCTCCACAAGTCGCCCTCGCGGGTGTCGCCGTTCACCATCCCGATGATGATCGCGAACATCTCCAGCGGGATGGTGTCGATGGAATACGATCTGCGGGGACCGAACATGTGCATCGTCACCGCCTGCGCCACCTCGAACCACAACATCGGAGAGGCGTGGCGGATGATCAAGTTCGGCGACGCCGACGCCTTCGTCGCGGGCGGGTCCGAGGCCACGATCTGCCCCATGGGCCTGGCCGGTTTCGGGAACATGAAGGCGCTCTCGACCCGCAACGACGAGCCCGAACGCGCCTCGCGGCCCTTCGACGTCGACCGGGACGGCTTCGTGATGGGCGAGGGGGCCGGCGCCGTCGTGATCGAGGAGCTGTCCCACGCCAAGGCCCGCGGCGCCCGCATCTACGCCGAGCTGACCGGATACGGCGTGTCCGCCGACGCCCACCACCTGACCTCGCCCCATCCCGAGGGCGACGGGGCCCGCCGCTGCATGGAGATGGCGCTGCGGCACGGTTCGGTCGCGCCGGAGGAGATCGACTACGTCAACGCCCACGGCACCTCCACCGGGCTCGGCGACGTCTGCGAGACCAAGGCGATCAAGGCCGTCTTCGGCGACTACGCAAAGAATGGGCTGCTCGTCAGCTCGACGAAGTCGATGACCGGGCACCTCCTCGGCGCCGCCGGCGGGGTCGAGATCGCCGCCTGCGTCAAGGCGCTCGTCGAGGGAGTGGTGCCGCCGACGATCAATCTCGACAATCCCGATCCCCAGTGCGATCTGGACTACGTCGCCCACACCGCCCGCGAGGCGTCCCTGCGCCGCGTCCTCTCGAACTCCTTCGGTTTCGGCGGGCACAACGCCTCGCTGCTGGTGGAGCGTTTCGAAGGCTGAGACCCGAGCCGATTTTCCCATGCCGGTAGACGGAAAAACCACGGTCGGCCTCGTATCGCTCGGCTGCGCCAAGAACCTGATCGACTCCGAGATCATGGTGGGCCACCTCCAGTCCGCCGACATGGTCATGACGCCCGAGCCCGAGCTGGCCGACGTCCTCATCATCAACACCTGCTCCTTCATCGACCAGGCCAAGAAGGAGAGCGTCGACGCCATCCTCGGCGCCATCGACGAGCGCGAGGAGGCCGGCCGCCGCCAGAAGATCGTCGTGGCCGGCTGCCTGTCGCAGCGTTTCTCCAAGGAGCTGCCGGGGCTGATGCCCGAGGTCGACGCCTTCATCGGCCTCGACCAGATCACCAGCGTCGCGCCCGTGATCCGCGAACTCGTCGCGAAGGACGCCGAGCCCCTCGCCGAGAACCGGG
This sequence comes from Verrucomicrobiales bacterium, assembly GCA_007123695.1. Lineage (GTDB taxonomy): Bacteria > Verrucomicrobiota > Verrucomicrobiia > Verrucomicrobiales > DEV007 > Arctic95D-9. The sequence continues at coordinate 2,205 of SLGN01000363.1, read as the reverse complement.
TCACCGCCTCGCCGAGCTACATCCCCGACTACGACACGCCGCGCTTCCGTCTCACCCCGCGCCACAGCGCCTACATCAAGATCGCGGAAGGCTGCAACCACCCTTGCTCCTTCTGCATCATCCCGAAGATCCGGGGCCGCCACCGCTCGCGCACCCTCGACTCGGTCGTGCGCGAGGCCGAGGCCCTCGTCAAATCGGGCGTCAAGGAGCTCAACCTCATTTCCCAGGACACCACCTATTTCGGCATGGACCGATGGGAGGGGCGGCGGCCCAATCCCCGGAGCCCCGTCGATTCGTCGCGCGGCGAATCGCTCGCGAGCCTGCTCCGCGCCCTCGACGGCATCGAGGGCGATTTCTGGGTGCGGCTGCTCTACACCCACCCGGCCCACTGGAGCGACGAGCTGATCGAGACCATCGCGGCCTCGTCGAAGGTGGCCCGCTACGTGGACATGCCGCTCCAGCACATCTCCGACCGCATGCTCGTCGCGATGAAGCGCGAGACCGACGGCGCCTACATCCGCGATCTCGTGCGCCGCATGCGCGAGGGCATTCCCGGGCTGGCCCTGCGCACGACCTTCATCGTCGGCTTTCCCGGCGAGACCGGCGAGGATTTCGCGGAGCTGCTCGAGTTCATCGAATCGACCCGCTTCGAGCGGGCCAGCGTCTTCAACTACTCGCGGGAAGAGGGCACCCGCGCCGCCAAGTTCGACGGGCACCTGCACCACATGACCCGCCGGAAGCGGTGGAACGGGGCGATGCGGCTGCTGGAGCGGCTCGCCGAGGAAAACAACCGCGCCATGGTGGGGCGGCGGATCAAGGTCCTCGTCGATGCCCCGGGGCAGGCCCGCAGCGAAGGCGACGCCCCCGAGGTCGACGGCACCGTCTTCGTTCCCCAGGATCTTCCCGTGGGCGAGTTCGCCGAGGTGACGGTCGCCGACTGGCGGGGCTACGACCTCGTCGCGGAGTAGGGCAGTAGCGAAGCAGGGTGGGGATGGAATCTGGCGCCGCCGGTCAGATCGCGGCGAAGATCAGCCACCAGGCCAGCCCGCAGGCCACGCAGAAGAGCAGGAGGAAGCGGATGCCGTTGAGGCTGCGCTCGGCGTTGTAGCGGCGCCGTTCGGCGTGGGAAAGGACGGGCCTGCGGTTCGCGCAGCGCGGCGTCTCGACTCGGTCGGGCGGGGGCAGCACGCCGTCGCGCTTCATCCGCTCGGCGACGGCGCGGGCGGCCTTGCGTCCGGCGAGAAAGTTCTCGATGGCGCCGATCTGGGCGTTGAGTGCGTAGACCTGCTCGACGGTGTCGCCGGAGCGCTTTTTCCTGGCGCGCTTGGCCGGCGGGGCATCGTCCCACTGCCAGCCCGAGGCACGCTTTTTGGGTCTCCGCTTGCGGTTGGTCGGCGTTTTCGAGAAGAGACTCATGGTCGCAGTTCGAAACGTGGTTTCAGAGGCGGTCGCCTAGAAGATCAGGAAGTAGAGCGCCGCGAGCAGTCCGAACCCGAGGAAGGGCAGCGAGAAGGCCAGGCCGCTCTTCATCCAGTAGAGAAAATCGCCGCTTCCGGCCGAGGGGGAGGGGAGACGCGAAAGGAGGCCCAGCTTGGGGCCGCCCAGCACGCCGCCCTTCTTCCCGAAGGAATCGACCATCGGCTGGATCTCGTCGATCTCGTCCTCGGCCGCTTCGATGTAGCCGAGGGCGCGGGTGAGTTCGGCCTTGCGGTCGGCCCGGCTCCACATTTCCGGACGCAGCGCGTTGATGTTGGCGAGATGGCCGGAGAGACGGTCCTGCGCGGCGCTGCATTCCTCGACGATCCTCTGCGCCTCGGCGGCTTCGCGCTCCAGCAGGGAGAGGCAGCGCTTGATCTCGTCGCACACCTCGGTGCGCCCGGTCTTGAAGATCTGCTCCTTCTTCGTCAGCTCCTCGAGTTCGGCGGCCTGGCGCTTGATCTGCTCTTCCTGCTGGCGCAGCTCGCGCAGCTTGTCCTGCGCCGCCTGGTACTCGTCGTCGAGATCCTCGGTGTAGGGAGTGACCGGACGGAACTGGTTCGGATCGATCTGGAGCTGAAGGTCGTCTTCCTCGTCTTCAAGAAGGAACGGCTTGAGTTCGGCGGCTGCGGACATGGTCGAGAAGTTGGATTGTTTGATCAACTTCTATTAATATTATAGATTGAATAAAATTTCCAGTCTTTTCAGCTTTTTTTGTGAAAAAAAGAT
>SLGN01000451.1 GCA_007123695.1 Verrucomicrobiales bacterium | reverse complement strand
GGTTCGCCGCCGGGCGCCGCGCCCTCCTCGCTCCCTTCGGCACCGGCACCGTCGATCAGGCCCTGATGTCGGTGATGGCTGCGAAGCACGCGGCTCTCCGTCTTTTCGCCCTGTCGGACAAGGCCGTCGTCATCGACGAAGTTCATTCCTACGATCCCTACACCTCGGCCTTGGTCGATCAGCTCGTGCGAAACCTGCTCGCAGTCGGCTGTTCGGTTTTCGTCCTCTCGGTCACGCTGACCGCGAGGCGGCGGCGCGAGCTGGTCGCGGCGGCAGGAGCGACCCTCCCCGCCGTCATGCCCGACGACTACCCGCTCGTCACCCGCGTCCCCACCGGGGCTACCGTCGCCGAGCCGATCCGGATTCCGGGGGAACGCCCGGCACCCGTCGAGGTAGCCCTCGAAACGCGTTCGCCGGACGACGAAGCGACGTGGCAGGAGATCGCCACCGCCGCCGAAGCGGGTGCCTGCGTGCTGGTGATTCGCAACACGGTGAAGTCGGCGCAGGAGACCTATCGTCATTTGAAGTCCCTCGTCCGCGACGGTCTCGGCGTCGAGACGGGCTTGCTCCACAGCCGCTTCACTTTTCTCGACCGGCAGCGCAAGGAGCAGGCGTGGATGGAGAAGCTCGGTCGCGGCGGCAGCCTTCGACCCATTGGCGGTTCGATCCTCGTCGCCACCCAAGTCGTCGAGCAGTCCGTGGACATCGACGCCGACCTCCTCGTGACCGACCTCGCTCCGGTCGATCTGATCATCCAGCGGCTTGGGCGACTCCACCGGCATCGGCGCGACGGGCGACCGGCGGGTTTCGAGCAACCGCGTTGCCGGATCCTGCTCCCGCAGATCGACTGGAGCGGCGGCGAAAAGGAGATCAAATCCGAGATCGGCCCTTCCGGCTGGGTGTATCCCCCTTTCGCCCTCTACCAGGCCGAGCGGCTCCTGGCCGGACGGGAGAGTATCGTGCTTCCCAGCGACATCCGTCCGCTGCTGGAGGCTTCGGATGCCTGCCCGGACTCGCTCCCCGCTGGCGCGAGAAGTTTTGCCGATTCCCTGCTGGTCGAGCATCGCGACATGGCGCTCTCCGCAGCGAGGCAAGGCTGGCACGACGCTGCCACCCTCGCAGACACCGAGGGCACCAAGACGCGCTGGGGGGCTCAGCGCTCCGGGTTCGTCGTCCTGCTTAAAGATTCCCCAAGCACACGCGGCGGCGGCGTCACGACCGTGTCGCCGTCCGAGGGTGATGGCATCGTCCTGCGCCCAGGCCAGTTCTCCTTTCCACTCGCCAAGGCGCTACACGAGAATGCCGTGCGCGTGCCCTTCTATCTGCTTCGCGACCGAGTTGGCGAGCAGGAACCGTGGGTATCCGAGCACATCGACGATGCCGCTGTCTGCGTTCGCCACATGGACTCCCACGAGCTGCTTTTCGGCAACGAGGAACAGGCTCCCTACCGTTTCTCCTACTGCGCCGAAATCGGGCTCCGCCACGAGCGGAACGAATCCGTGAAACTTTCATTTGAACAATTATAGGATTATTGGTATTAAGAACAGCAATCGACCCGTTGCCATGCCCGCCTTCAATCTCGTCACCGACCCGTGGATCCCTGTTCGCTGGATCGATCCCTCGCGCCGAGAGCCGCTCGTCAGCCTCCGAACGCTCTTCACCGAGGCCGAGCGAATCGCCGACCTATCCGCCAACCCAGCCGAGCGCGTCTCCCTGATGCGCCTGCTGGTCTGCGCCACCCAAGCCGCTCTCGGCGCCCCGCCGCACCCCAAGGCGTGGCGGGGTTTCGGCGGAGATCTCGCCACCGCCGTTCCGGAATATCTGGATCGTCCGGAGATTCACGAGCGCTTCGAGCTTTTCGGGGACGGGGCGCGTTTTTTGCAGGTGCCGATTCAAAGCAAGGGCGACCCGGTGCCTGCGAGCAAGCTCCTCCCCCATCTCGCTTCTGGCAACAACCCGACTCTCTTCGACCATGAGGGCGGGACGACCCGAGCCACCTCATCGCCTCGCCTTGCCCTCGGGTTGCTCGTCTTCCAATGCTTCTACCCGCTCTACGGCGCTGGCTACAAGGGCAAGGGGCCCTGCGTCGATCAGAACATGCTCCATCTGCTCTTGCGCGGCGAGAACCTCGCAGAAACGATCCTGCGCAACTGCCTCGACGCAGAGACCATCGCGGCCCAGTTTCCCAGCGGTATTGGCAAGCCAATCTGGGAAGGACTTGAGAACGACGGCGCCTTTTCCACCAATGCCACCGAGACCTACCTCGGTCGCCTTGTCCCGCGGCATCGCAACCTCCGTCTCGCCGACGACGGCACCGGTTTCCATTTGTCGAAGGAGGCGATGGCCTATCCGGCCTTCGAGGCCGCCATCGAACCCACCGCGACCGTCACTCTTCGGAAAAAGGGGGCTGAGACCGTTCGCGCCCTCTTGCCAGCAAGACTCCAGCGTGCCGCCTGGCGCGATCTTCACCTGATGTGCGCGATGCGGGTGGCGGAGGGAGAAGCTCAAGGGGCGGCCCCGCTCGTCCTGCAAAGCCACGTCAGTGAAATTCTGGCGGCGGACCTTCCTCAAGCGCTTGTGTGGACCGGCGCCTTGGTCACCGATCTCAAAGCGAAGATCCTCGACACCGTCGAAAGCCTCCACACCGTTCCGGCGAGGATGCTGGCCTCCTTCGACGCTCAGCAGGACTATCGGTCCGGCGTGGAATACGCGGAAACGATGAGGGGGCGGCTTTATGGAGCGGTGAAGACCTATTTCTCCGCGATGCGGCACGAGTCCGCGTGGGAAACCAAACCGATCCCGGACGATTTCTTCGACCGCGAGAGCTTCCGCTTTTCGCTGCTCGCCAATCCCACCCGCAAGGTGCGCTCCAACGGCAAGGGCGAACTACTCAAGAACAGCCGCCGCGTCCCCGTTTTCTATGATCCCGAAAAGAAGGCCGACCCCGCCACCCGGATCGACGCCCGCGCCGCCCTCGTCGAGTGGCTCGATCGACAAGCCTGCGCCCACGGGTTTCGCTTCGAGGAAAAAACCCTCAAGACCGTCCCTCGCCCCCGCCAAGTCTTCGTGAAGAAGAGCCGCGCCGACGAGACCCGCCACGCCGGACTCCATGCCGCCGTCGAATTCGTCGGCGAACTCGCGGTCACCGACCCCGCCGCCTTCCGCCGCGCCGTCGCCAGCGGCATCGGCCCCGCCAAAGCCTTCGGTTTCGGACTGCTCTGCCTCGCGCCCCGGTAGGATTTCAAATTTCAGATCTCAAATTTCAAATCCTCCAACATCGCCATGACCTACCAACGCTTCGAAGACCTGCCCGTGTGGCAAGAGGCCATCCGCCTCGCCGAAGGCTGCGAGGACTTCCTCATCGCAGCCAAGGACCGCATCACCTACTCCAAGCGAGACCAGCTCGACCGCTGCTCCCTCTCCGTCTCCAACAACATCGCCGAGGGCTTCGAGCGCGGCAGCACCAACGAGCTGCTCGCCTTTCTCTACATCGCCCGCGGATCGTCGGGGGAGACGCGCTCCATGCTTTGCTACTTCGAGCGCCGACCGGCCCTTCGGGATTTCAAATCTGAAATTTCAAATCTCAAATCGCTCGCCGAATCCTGCTCCCGCCAGATTCGCGCTTGGGCCGATTCGCTCCAAAACTCCGACATCAAAGGCCAACGCCACCTCAACGACCGGACCCGCAACGCCGCCCATCAAAAACGCGCCGCCGAAGACTTCCAGCGCACCTCGATGTCCCGCCTGCCCGCCGACCACCCCATGCGCCTCGAATACGAACGCAAGCACGGCCCGCTCTGAAATCTCAAATCTCAAATCTCAAATCTCAAATCTCAAAT
>SLGN01000396.1 GCA_007123695.1 Verrucomicrobiales bacterium | reverse complement strand
CGCGACGGGCTCCTCCGGGCGCGACTCTGTCTCCCCCGCACCGGAAGCCGCCGGCGTCGGGCTTGCTCCCTTTTCGGCGGAAGGAGCTGTCCCGGACACTTGTCCCTCGATGCGTTGCCGCTCCAGCGCCGTGAACAGCTGCGGGGCGGACGCGTCGCGAGAAGGGCTGGCGTAGGCGCTGCTACCCGGGGCGAGCAGATCATCCTGCACCAAGAAGGGTTCCGTCCCCGGAACAGCCCTCGACGACGCCTCCTCGGTGGAGGCTCCGGGCGTGGCGGGATTGTCGGAAAATCCTGTCTTGGCCGGACCGGGAGCCAAAGGAAAGGCAGGCGAGGAATCCGACCGTCCCCCGGTGAGGCCGACTCCGGCGACGGGCCGCACCATGCCTTCGCGCAAGGTCCGCGATACGGCGGCGACGATCGACTCCTGCACCGCAAAGCCGTCGTGGAAGCGCACTTCGCGCTTGGCGGGGTGGACGTTCACATCGACGGCCGCGGGGTCTGTCTCGAGAAAGAGAAACGTCACGGGATACTGCCCCTTCATGAGGGCGGTGTGGTATCCCTCGCGCATGGCCCGGCTGACGATGGCGGCCTCGACCGGCCGCCCGTTGAGGAAGGTGAGCTGCTGGCGACGGTCGCCCCGGCCCATGCCGGGAGGCCCGATGAAGCCGCGCACGCGCACACCGCGGTGCTCCCGCGGCTCGACCTCGAGCAGGCGCGAAGCGAGGTCGGTTCCCACGAGGCCGCCGATCCGCTCGCGCAGGCTCGTCGCGGCGGGAAGCTGGAAGGCGAGCCGCTCGTCGCGCACAAGCGAGAAGCGCACCCGTTCGTGCGCGATGGCCTGCGTCTTCACGACCTGCTCGAGGTGGGCGTATTCGGTCGCTTCGGTGCGGAGGAACTTGCGCCGGGCGGGCAGATTGTAGAAGAGCGACCGCACCTCGATCTGGGTGCCGGGCGGCTCCCCGCAGTCCGAGACGCGCTCGAGCTTGCCTCCGCTGACAACCACCTCGGTGCCGGTGAGGGCACCCGGTTCGCGCGTGGCGAGGCGGAACTTGGAAACGCTGGCGATGCTGGGCAGGGCTTCGCCGCGGAAGCCCAGGGTGGTGATGGCGCCGAGATCGTCCTTGGTGCGGATCTTGGACGTGGCATTGCGCTCCAGGCACATGAGGGCGTCGTCGCGTCCCATGCCGCAACCGTCGTCGGTGATGCGGATGAGGGCGATGCCGCCGCGCTGGACCCGGACCTCGACATTGCCGGCGCCGGCGTCGAGGCTGTTTTCGACGAGTTCCTTCACGACGGACGCAGGCCGCTCGACCACCTCGCCGGCGGCGACCTGGCAGGCGAGGGCTTCGGGGAGCAATCGGATCTTTCCCATGGGACGCGGAAGCGGAAAGAGACTCCGGGAAGCCCTCCGCGTCAACCGATCCGGCGGCGGATGCCCACCAATCGGGACGGAAAGGGGCCTGCCCGCCCTCCTTGACAGGGGAGCGGCATCGCCGTCATTCCTCTTTGCATGATGTTCGAAGATTCCCCATCCCGCCGGGCCTGCGGTGCCGCGCCCCTGTTGGCGACGCTCGCGCTGCTGTTTCTGTCGCCCGGCGCCATCCAGGCAGACGAGGAGGAGGCCCGCAGCGTCGTCAACGCATTCCTCGGCAACTACTGCCTCGAATGCCACGACAGCGGTTCGTCCAAGGGAGAACGCGACTTCGAGGAGCTCGACCTGCCTCTCGCGACCCATTACGACCTGATCGCCGCGAAGGAGATCGTCGATCAAGTCACCCTGCGCGAGATGCCGCCGAAGGAAGCCGAGCAGCCCTCGGACGAGGAACGCATCGCGCTGGTGCGGGCGCTCCGGGACGGGATCGCGGCGGCGCGCTCGCAGTTCGAGAGCTCCGGATCGCGCACGGTGATGAGGCGCCTTTCCAACCGGGAATACGAAAACACTGTCGAGGCCCTCTTCGGACGGCGGATCGACACGCTCGGGCTCACGGCGGACTTTCCCAAGGACAAGACGAGCCGCCACCTCGACAACATCGGCGGAACGCTGGTGACTTCGGGCTTTCTCCTCGACCAATATTTCCAAGCCGCGAACCGCCTCGTCGAGAGCCGCCTTGGAAGGCCGGAGACGCCTCCGCAAACTTGGCATTTCACGAAAAACTTCCGCCAATACGAGGAGCTCAGCGGACCGCACAAGGCGGCCCTGAACTTCGAATACCTCTGCCTCTACGAGCAGCCCAACACGGACACGCGCCAAGGCGGCTACGGCCACATCGAGGACTTTCTCGCGGGCGTCCCCGTCTCCGGCCTCTACGAGATCGAGGTCCACGCCCAGGCCCTCCATCGCGACACGCACTACGATCCGGCGATCTTCGGGATCGACTTCTCCGAGCCTTTCCGCCTCGGAGTGGTTCCGGGTGATGCGACCAAGGGGCACATCCACTATCCCCAGGCCATCGAACCCCTCCTCGCCGAAACGATCGTGCCCGACGACGAACCCGCATGGCTCAAGTTCGAGGTCTGGCTCGAAGCCGGACAAACGCCACGCTTCATCTTTCCCAACGGTCCCTACGAGTCGCGCGCCTCGGTCATCGAGATCAACCGGCGCTACAAGGACGAATTCGAAGGCGAGATCTCCAGCTCCGGGGTCTCGCGCACCCACATTCTCCAGCAGGGAAAGCTCCCCCACATCCGCATCGGCGAAGTCAAGATCATCGGCCCGCAGCCGGAGCAGGGAGGCGGGCCGGAAGAGATCGCCGTCTTCGGCCCCGAGGGCTTCCGCGAAGAAAAGGCCGTCGCGCAGTTGCTGGATTTTGCCGAGCGGGCCTTCCGGCGGCCTCTCGAGAAGAAGGAGCGCAGCCGCATCGAGGAAACCTACCGCGGGCGTCTCGCCGAGGACGCCGCCCCCCGGCAGGCGGCTCTCGACACCGTCAAGCGCATCCTTTGCTCCCCCGCCTTCCTCTACCTCAGCGAGATCACCCCCGAGGAAGAGCTGCTCCTGCGCCCCTACGATCTTGCCGCACGGCTTTCCTACGCCCTCTGGGCGGGTCCGCCCGACGACATTCTGCGCGCCGCCGCCGCCGAAGGCAGCCTCGCCGAAGCCACCGTGCTGCGGCAGCAAATCGAGCGGATGCTGTCGCACGGACGTTCGCAGGGCTTCGTCGATGGCTTCCTTGATGCTTGGCTGAACCTGCGCGAGATCGGCAACCAGCCGCCCCCGCGCCGCGAGGCCAAGGCCTACTACGCCGAGGATCTGCCCGCGTCGATGAAGAGCGAGGCCCGCCTCTTCTTCCGCCATCTTCTCGAGAGCGACGGGCCCGTCACCGACCTGCTCGATGCCGACTACACCTTCGTCGACAAGAAGCTCGCCAAGCACTACGGCCTGCCCGAAAAGGAAACCATGCGCCTCGCCGACGGATTCCAGCGGGTCTCCCTGCCCGATCCCGGCCGCCGCGGCGGAGTCCTCGGCATGGCGGGCGTGCTCACCGTGAGCGCCAACGGCGTCGAGACCTCGCCGGTGACCCGGGGGGTCTGGGTGTCCGAGAACATCCTCGGCGTTCTTCCTCCGGCCCCGCCCGACGAAGTGCCCGAGATCGAATCGGACGTCTCCGGCGCGACGACAATCCGCGAGCGACTGCAAAAGCACGCCGCCGACAAGACCTGCTCGGAATGCCACCGCAAGATCGATCCTCTCGGCTTCGCTCTGGAGAGCTTCGATCCCATCGGGCGCTGGCGGAGCAAATATCCGGCGGCGAAGAAGGACGGCCCCACCCCGCCGGTCGACGCCTCGGGCGAGTTTCCCTCGGGCGAGACCTACGAGAACTTCCGCGAGTTCAAACGAATCCTCGCGG
>SLGN01000034.1 GCA_007123695.1 Verrucomicrobiales bacterium | reverse complement strand
GGAGCATTGACGTCAGCAGCTTCGCCGACTCAATGGGAGCGGCCCCATCGGGCGCGGACTTCGGCCCGTGGTGAGGCGGGGCGGCGCCACCTCGGCACGCTCCGGCGGTCTCCGACGAGGTTGCCGCCGATCGGCTCGCGGCTTTGACTCGCTGCGCTCGCCCCGGCAAGCGCCGCAGATTTTCCGTTGCGGAGCGTTTGGGGGAGCGTCAAGGGTAGACGCTCCATGGCCTTGAACCCCAATTTCCAAAACGCGAAGCTCGTCGCCCTCGCCCTCGCCAAGGTGGGCAATCCCACGCGCGACGAGCCGCTGCGCACGTCGCAGTCGCTGTGCCGCTTCCGCGACGACGAGTCGGAGCTGCTCACCCACTGCTTTCTCAAGCCCTTCCGCTCCCTCGAGCTGCACCAGCTCGAGCACCACAGCTCGCTGGAGCGCAACGACCTCTACGCCGCCGCCTCGGCGATCTTCGACGACAACGGGCAGCTGCTGGAGCAGGGCGCGGCGATCGCGCGGCATCTCTACGCGAAGTCGCGCCACCCGAAAATCAAGTCGGGCGACCTCTGCGTCGCGCTCGTCTCCGGCATCGATCTGCTCGGGACGCCGGTGCAGGCGCTCAGCATCGTGAAGTCGGAAAGCCGCGTGCCCTTTCTCCAGATCTCGGAGCGCGACGGAGACCTGGTGCTGACGACCGAGCAGGGGATCTATCCGGAGAAGATCGACAAGGGCTGCCTCGTGCTCGACCACGGGCGGGCCGACGGCTACTCGGTCTACCTCTTCGACAAGGGCGGGGGCGACACGCGCTTCTGGGTGCGCGACTTCATCGGGGCGAGGGCCTCGCGCGACGACGAGTCGCTGACGCGCCGCTTCTCGGAGCTCTGCGTCGAGTTCGCCCGCCGCGACCTGCCCGAGGAGACCCGCGCCGAGGAGCGCATGGCGGTGGCGAGCCGCTCGGTCGGCTACCTAAAGCAGGCGGACGAGTTCGACCTCGGCGAGTTCGAGGAGAAGGCCCTGGAAACGCCCGAGCGCATCGCCCAGTTCGAAGCGTTCAAGACCGACTACGAGGAGGCACGGGGCGAGCCGTTGGAGGAAAAGTTCCCGGTTTCGAAAAAGGAGGCGGAAAAGGCGGCGGGCCGTCTCCGCAGCCGCATGAAGCTCGACGTCGGCGTGGACCTGAGGTTCTCCAGCGGCTTCATCCACCGCGCCGACCAGTTCCTCGAACGCGGCCGCGACGAGGAGAAGGGGATGGAGTTCGTCAAGATCTACTTCCACAAAGAGGAGCCGGGCTAGTCATCTCCATGGATTCCACACCCGTGGCTGTGCCATCGGTCCGGAGTCGTAGCCGAGGTCTCTCCTCTCCAGTGGCAGGGCGGCGATCTGTCGCGGAAAAGGTTCCGCTTTCTCTTTTTCCGGAAGCGGGGTAGTTTCCAGGCTCGCTCCCTTGCCCCACTGCCCCGGCACGTCGTCGGCGACGCCGGGGCGGCGGCTCCGACCGCATCCCTCCCCACCCCTCTTTCCGCCGTGAACCACACCACCTTCTCCGCCCTCGGGCTGCCCGAGCCCCTCCTCGCCGCCGTGGAACAGCTCGGCTACGAAGAGCCATCGCACATCCAGGCCGCCTCCATTCCCCTCGCGCTGGAGGGGCGCGACCTCATCGGCCTGTCCGAGACGGGATCGGGCAAGACGGCGGCCTTCGGACTCGCCGGACTCGCCCGCATCGACTGCGAGAGCCCGGATCCCCAGATGCTGGTGATCTGCCCCACCCGCGAGCTGGCGGTGCAGGTCTGCGCCGAAGTGCAGCGGCTCGGCGCGAAACTGCCGCGGCTGCGCTCGGTCGCCGTCTACGGGGGCGCCCCCATCGACCGCCAGATCCGGGCGCTCCGCCAAGGCGTGCAGGTCGTGGTGGGCACGCCGGGACGCCTCGTCGACCATGTCGAGCGCGGCACCCTCGACCTTTCCAAGATCCGGCTGACCGTGCTCGACGAGGCCGACCGCATGCTCGACATGGGCTTCGCCGACGAGATGGAGATGCTGCTGCGCGCCCTGCCCGAGGAGCGCCAGACGCTCTTTTTCTCAGCGACGATGAACGACGCGGTCTCGCGGATCATCCAGCGCCACGGCAAGGAGCCCCAGCTCGTGCAGATCGAGCGGGAGAGCCTGACCGTCGATTCCATCGAGCAGGTCTGCTACGAAGCGCGGCAGAGGTCCCGCATCGAGCTCGTCTCGCGGCTGCTCGACCTGGAGCAGCCGCGCCTCTCCATCATCTTCTGCAACACGAAGCGTGCCGTCGACGAATGCACCGAGGAACTCCTCGCCCGGGGCTACTCGGCCGACCGGCTCCACGGCGACATCGCCCAGACCATGCGCGAGCGCGTCCTGCGCCTCTTCCGCGAGGGCACCGTCGAGATCCTCGTCGCGACCGACGTGGCCGCGCGGGGCATCGACGTGAACGACGTCGATCTCGTCTTCAACTACGAACTGCCCCAGGATCCCGAAGACTACGTGCACCGCGTCGGGCGCACCGGGCGCGCCGGGCGGGCGGGCAAGGCGGTCTCCTTCATCCACGGACGCGACGCCTACCGGATCCGCACGATCGAACGCTACACCCGCCAGCCCATCCTCCGGGCCGAGATTCCCTCTGCGGCCGACGTGGAGAACCGGCTCGCCGAGCAGCTTCTCGAAACGATCCGGGGCCGGCTCGACGAAGGCGGCTTCGAAACGGCCACGGCGGCGCTCGCCCCCCTCGCCGAAGCCGGACACGAGTGGCAGAGCCTCGCCGGCGCGTTGATGTCTCTGCTGCGCGAAACCACGGCGCGCGAAGGCGAGGAAATCGACGAAGACCGGGCGGGCTCGGCTCCGGGCCGGCGCGAGCGCGCCGACCGTCCGGAACGCACGCGCGACGGAGACGCGCCGGGATGGGAGCCGCGCGGAGGCGGCGAGCGCGAACGTCGCCCGCGCCCCCCGAGGACAGGCGACGGCCCCGAAGCCGGCATGGTGAAGCTTTTCCTCGGACTGGGCAAGAACCAGCGCATCAATCCCGGCGACATCGTCGGGATGCTGCACAACGAATGCCATCTCGAGCGCGGCACCGTGGGACGCATCCAGCTTTTCCCGAATTTCAGCATCGTCGAAGTCGCCGAGTCGGAGGCGTCCAGGGCCATCGAACTCGCGTCGCAGGCGACCCTGCGCGGCATGACCTTCAAAATCGACTACGACCGCGGGCCCCGCGACGCGGGCGAACGCGACCGCGGCGGTCACGGCGACCGCGGATTCCGCGACGGGCCGCGGCATGGCGGTGGCTACGGTCGGCAAGGTGGATGGAAGGAATCAGGGCGGCCGCGGTCCGACCGCGGTCCTTCGAACCGGGATCGCTACGACCGGGGCCGTCGCGACCGCTACTAGCGCAGGCAGCCCGGCAGATTGTGGGTTGCGGGGAGCGGACTTTTTCGCGTTTTCGGAAACCATCTCGGCACGCACCGCTACCGCCCCTGTTTGAGGCTCCTGACTTCCTGCCTGAAAAAGGTTGCACCCCCATTCCGGTTCTCGAAGGAGCCCCAACCCGTGTCCATTCCAACGGGGGCTTGCACTCCCCTTTCGCGTGGAAAGGGCGCCCGCCCCATCCAGAGCGTGCATGCTTCGCAAACTCCATGTCGCGGAATTTGCGGAAAGAATGAATGACTCCACCTCCTTGGGCGTCGAACTCTTGAAATGCATCTTTTTGCCAAGTCTCCGACCCCCACTCACCCAATGAACCCTTCCAAGTCCCGCTTCCTTGTCCTTATAACGGCGCTGCTGCTGCCGTCTTCGCAAATGGTCTACGACGCCTCGGCGCAGCAAAGGAACCGCGGCGGCGGCG
>SLGN01000523.1 GCA_007123695.1 Verrucomicrobiales bacterium | reverse complement strand
TCGCCTGCGTTCGTAGCGGTCCAGAATGCGCTGCTCCCAGCCGGAGTTCCCCGAACTCCGCGCCGCCGCCAGCTCCTTCGCCACCTGTTCCACCACCACATCGCCGTAGAGCAGCGGCAGCAGCTCCAGCAGCGTCTCCGCATCGAGTTTCGGCATCGTTTCCTTGTCCGGCACCTCCAGCAGCAGATGGAAGTGGTTGCCCATCAGGCAGTAGGTCACCACCCGCACCCCCAGAAACCTCTCCAGCTTCCGCAGGATTGCACGGAAGACCTCCTTCTCCGCAGCATGGAAGACGATGCGCCGGTCGACGACCCGTGAGATGCAGTGGTAATAGGCCCGGCCAAAACCAGGTGCAACGACAATTCGGCGAGGATTCATGGAACGATTCGAATCTTGCATAAGCCAATCCTAAACCAAGATCACAAACTCGCAAATATTGAGGTTGGAAATTTGCATTGGAATCTGGCCCTAGTCTGGGCTTGTGCGATTGGCGGTGGGGATCAGGCGGTCGCGGGCTTGCCTTGGGAGCCGTCGGTGCGGGCTTCGGCGCGCTCGGCTCGCTCGCGGACCCAGAGGACGAGGCCCATGGTCATGAAGACGGCGAGGATGGCCCACGTAAAGTAGAGGGCGCCCCAGACGCCTTCGGTGAAGCCGTAGCTGTGGAGGCCGACGCCGAGGTTGTTGACGCCCCACCAACTGAAGGTGGTGATGATGGCGAGTACGAGGCTGTTGACGTGAATGCCGATCTCGCGGATCCATCCGGCCATGCGTCCGTGCAGGATGACGAGGGTCCAGAGGCAGATCATGAGGGCGCCGTTTTCCTTGGGGTCCCAACCCCAGAAGCGGCCCCAGCTGTAGTTGGCCCAGATCCCGCCGAGGACGGTGCCGACGAGGGCGAAGAAGAGGCAGAAGCAGATCACGCCGTAGTTCATGCGCGTGAGGGTGCGGTAGAAGGAGGGGTTGGGCCGGCCGTGGACGAGCGCGGCGGTGCGCCCGGTGAGGTAGACGATGCCGATGATCGCGGCGACGAGGCCGGCGGCGTATCCGATGTTGATGATGGTGACGTGGGTGGCGAGCCAGAAGTTGGTGTCGAGCACGGCGACGAGCTGGGTGATGGTGTCGGTGGCTTCCTTGGCCTCGTACTTCATCGCGAGGAACATGCCGAGGACTCCGGAGAAGACGGCGACGAGGGTGCCGATGCCGATGCGGGTGAAGTATTCGATGACGAGGCCGAGGAGGACGGCGGTGCCGGTGATGAAGAGGACCGTGTCGTAGAGGTTGGTGATGGGCGGCCGGTCGCGGATGATGGAGCGGAGGGTGATGCCGTAGACGTTGAGGAGGAGTCCGACGAAGGCGAGGATGCCGGCGGCGAGGAGCAGGCGCCGGCCGGTTTTGCTTCCGGGCGAGAGCCAACTGAAGGCCATGACGACGAAGGCGACGACGAAGCAGACGAGTGAGTTGGAGAACCACTTGCCGCGGTAGAGATGGATCTCGAGGTCGGAGCGCTGGCCCTCGCCGCGCGAGGCTGCGGGCTCGCGCTGCTGGGCGCCATAGGTCTGGAGCGCCGCGAGGAAGGCGGGTTCGCCTTCTTCGAGGGCTCTGGCGAGGGTCTGGATGCCGCCGAGCTGCTCGCGGGCGAAGGGACGGTCTTCCTTCGACTGGAGGGCGGCGAGGAGGAGGTCGCTGCCGGAGCGCCATTCTTCGTCGGCGGGGTCGGCGGGGGGGAAGAGGTCGATGCCCCGGGCGGAGTTGGCGTGGAAGAAAAAGAGGCTGAGGGCGCCGGAGAACATGCGCTCCTCTGCGGTGCCGCCGGGGCCCTGCCGCATGGCTTGGGCGAGCTGATCGAGCGTCATTTCCGGCATCTTGTCGAGCATTTCGACGATGTCGAGCCGGGCGGCGAGTTCGCCTAGTTCGGGGGGCAGCACCTGGGCGTTTACGACCGGGGGCTGCTGCCGGGCGAAGCCGAACTGGCTGGCGTAGTATTCGAAGGTGCTGATGTTGCGGCCCAAGGCGAGGATCATGCCCTCGATGCGGTGGAGCTCGTATTCGGGATCCTTTTCGCTGTCTCGGTATTTCTTCTCTTTCTCGGCGTATTGCGCGCTGAGTTCGGCGAGACGGGCTCTGCCGGGGAGCAGTTCGTTGTAGGAATAGCGGTCGCGCTTGGACTTCGGCGAGACGCCGATCTGCACGACGACTTCGGAATCGTCGATGATGAAGACGGGGAGGTCCTTTGCCACTTCGCCGCGGAAGAGAACGTCGAGGAACCAGGCGGCGTAGTGGATCTTGTGCTTGGCGCCGTCCTGCGTGCGGAAGGCCACGGAGGACCTGCCGAGGAACTGCATGAGGGAGAAGCGGGCCACGGTGTAGATGGGCTTGACCCTGCCGTCCTGCTGGACGAGGAGGCGCTCGAAGGCATGGACCGTCTCGGCCTGCCAGGGTTCGTAGCTGGGCAGGGCGCTCTCAGGGACTTCGCGGGCGTCTAGGGTGCCGAGTCCGCCGGTGAGAAGGAGGGCGGCGGCGAGGGCGGCGGAGGCGAGGGGGGCGGATCGTTTCATGGGTTGGCCGGGGCGGCGTGGCGCTTGCGGGAGCGCACCGTGAAATTGACGAGCATGACGGCGAAGTGGACCCCGAGCCCCACGCCGGTGACGATGAGTGCGTAGAGGGGCCATTGGTCGGCGGGATTGTTGGCGACGGCGAACTGGGAGAACATTTCGTCGCCGGGCTGGGAGCCGGAGGGGCCGAAGGATTCCTGGAAGAACGTGTAGCCGCCGAAGCGCATCGGCTCGTTCATCTTGATTTCGAGGGGCTTGTCGGGCTGGCCTTCCTCGTGGCGGGTGACGCGGCTTTCGTAGTTGCGGGCGGTGCTGACGCCGGGATGGCGCTCGAAGATGAATTCGTCGAGGCTCATCTCGAAGGGCACGGTCCACGATTTCTTGGCGAGGAGGGCGCCGAAGCGCTGGCCATCGACATCGAAGACGAAGGGCATGGGCTTCTCGCGGGGGTCGAAGCGGTAGGAGCCGGCCCAGAGGATGGTCTCGATGGGGTCGGCGCCGTCTTTGGGCCGGATCTCGAGGAAGAGTCCGGGCAGGTTTTGCTCGGCCTCTTTCGAGGGCTTTTGGGGCGAGAGCTTGAAGCCGTCGATCTCGCGGCCGGGGGCGGTGGCGGCGGCGGGCGCCGTGACGGGGATGGGGGTGGCGTTGCGGGAATATCCGTTGATGGCGATGTCGAAGGGCAGAGATCCGGTTTCGACGAGGCGGCGCTCGTCGGGCCGCATCCGCTCGAGGAGGTGCGAGGGATAGACCCAGGCGGTCTCGGCGGTGCCGTCTTCGGAAAGGGGCAGGATCTCAAGCTGCCATTCGCGGTAGCTCTCGACGCGGTCGCTCCTCATGCCGGGGTAGAGGGCCATGTAGCCGTCGGTGGAGAAGGCCCAGGTGACGAAGCCGCCGGCGAGGAGCATGAGCATGCCGATGTGGGAGACGAGGAGTCCGGCGCCTTTCCACCGCTTCTTCACCTTGACGACGGCGCCGAGGGTCATGTTGAGGAAGAGGAGGCTCATCAGCGGGAGGCCGCCGGGCAGGACGATGGGCAGGCCGAAGATGCGGTCGACGAAGAACCACGAGTAGAAGTATTTTTCCTTGGCGGCGTGGAGACCGATCTCGACTTGGCCGAGGGTGCCGAGCAGGGTGACCACGGTCATGAGCACGAGCACGACGGTGGCGAGCTTGAAAGAGGTGAAGAAGCGGTAGACCGAACGCAGTGCGACCCGGAAGTCGGGGCTCGGCTGCGGTGCGGCGGGCTGGGTGGAGGCTTCTGCCATGGCGGGATCAGTCGAAATTGACGTCGATGGAGGAGAC
>SLGN01000421.1 GCA_007123695.1 Verrucomicrobiales bacterium | reverse complement strand
CCGTCCTCTGGGACACCCACGAGAACACCATCGTCAACAACGAGTCGCGAGAGATCATGCGGATGCTCGACACCGAGTTCGACGCGTACGCGACCCGGGACGTCGACCTCTACCCGGAGGGGTACCGCGAGGAGGTGGACCGGATCATCGACGAAATCTACGAGCCGATCAACAACGGCGTCTACCGGGCCGGCTTCGCGACCCGACAGGAGCCCTACGACGAGGCCGTCGAGGAGCTGTTCTCGGCGCTCGAGCACTGGAACGCCGTGCTGGGCGAGCAGCGATACCTCGCAGGCGACCGACTCACCGAGGCCGACGTCGCGATGTTCACGACGCTGGTCCGGTTCGACCAGGTCTACCACACGCACTTCATGTGTAACGTCCAGTACGTCCGGGAGTACGAGCACCTGTGGCCGTATCTTCGGGATCTCTACACAACGTCGGGGGTAGGAGCGACGGTGAACATGAACGGAACGGCCCTCTACGAGTGCGTCGTCGTGCTGTTCGCGGCCCAGGTGCTCGGAATCGATCTGTCCATCTCGCAGCAGGCCATCGTCGTGCTTCTGGCCCTCGTCTCCAGCATCGGCGTCGCCGGAATCCCGGCGGCGAGCATCGTGGCGATCATCATCATCATGCAGAGCGCGGGATTCAGCGAGGACATGATCAAAGCCAGCCTTGGGCTCGTCCTCGCGCTCGACCGGCCTCTGGACATGGCCCGGACCACGGTCAACGTCTTCAGCGACACCGTCGCGGCCGTCGTCGTCGCCCGCTCGGAGGGGGAAACGGTGGACGGTGGACGGTGAACGGTGGACGGTGGACGGCTCGGGGTGCCGACAAATTCGTCCTTCACCCGCCATCCGCCCCTCGCCCCATTCTTTTTTGCCCTTTTCATGCCTCTTCTTTTCCGATAGAGAAGGGTTCGTCCGATCATCCGTCATGCGTCTTCTGATTCTCGCGCTTTCCTTCCTCGCTCCGTTCGCCGTCAAGGCCGAGCTCCATTTCCACGGCGGCTGGGAGGTTTGCCAGTGCAAGGGCAGGCTCCACGAGAATGCGGGCGCGGCGACCGACGCGAACGCCGGAGGCAAGGACCGCCGCTACGCCCCGAACCGGGAGATCGACCTGAAGCATCTGCGCCTCGAGCTCAGCCCCGACTTCGAGGAGCGATCCGTCAGCGGCACGGCCACTTACACCTTTGCGCCGATCGCGATGCCGCTTTCACGCCTGCGTCTCGACGCAGTGGATCTCGAAATCCTCGATATCGACTCGCCCGTTGCGCTGCGCGGCCACGAGGTTGGAAAGTCGGAGATCGTCCTCACCTTCGCTGAGCCCATCCCCCCGGGCGCCGAAACGAATCTGTCGCTTCGCTTCCGGGCCCATCCGCAAGACGGCTGGTTCTTCCGCACCGAGGCGATGGGCTATCCGGCGGGAGACGACCATTTCTGGACCCAGGGCCAGCCCGAGAGGCACCGCCACTGGTTTCCCTGCTACGACTCCCCCAACGAGCGCTTCACCAGCGAGGTGATCTGCCGGGTGCCGAGGGGAATGACCGTCGTCTCGAACGGCCGCCTCGCCGAGGAGCGCGACGAGGGAGAGGAGACGGTTTTCCATTGGAAGCAGGAAAAGGAGCACGTGAACTACCTGATCTCGGTGGTGGGGGGCCATTTCCAAAAGCTCGAGGGGAAGCACGGCGACCTGCCGCTGGCCTTCCTCACACCTCCGTCGGAGTTCGCCGCAGCGGAGAACTCGTTTCGGGACACCGCACAGATCCTCGAGTTCTTCGAGAGCGAGATCGGGGTGGCCTATCCGTGGGACAAATACTACAGCGTGTGCGTGGCCGACTTCGTCGCGGGCGGCATGGAGAACACCAGCGTCACGACTCTGACGACGAACACGCTCTTTTCCGCCGAATCGGAAAACCTCCGCACGTCGCATCGGCTCGACGCCCACGAGATCGCGCACCAGTGGTTCGGAAACCTGGTCACCTGCAAGGACTGGTCGCACCTCTGGCTCAACGAAGGATTCGCGACCTACTACACGCATCTCTACGACGGGCACAAATTCGGCCTCGACGAGATGCGCTACCGGCTGCTGCTCGACGCGAAGTCGCTCGTGGAGAACAAGGACGAAAAGCCCATCGTCTGGCGGGGCTACCGCAACCCCATGGAGCAGTTCGACTACCGCGCCTATCCGAAGGGCTCGTGGGTGCTGCACATGCTCCGCTCCCAGTTGGGCGCCGACCTCTACCGCGAAGCCATCCGCAGCTACCTGGAGCGCCACCGGAACGGAAACGTCGTCACCGGCGATCTACTCGCCGTGGTCGAGGAGGTATCGGGGCGGTCCTACGACGAATTCTTCGACCAGTGGGTCCACCACGGCGGGACGCCGGCTCTGGGCATCGTCTACGTGTGGGACGAGGCCCGCGGCCTCGCGAAGCTCACGGTGCGCCAGAATCAAAAGACGAGCGAGCGCGTCCTGCTCTTCTCCCTGCCTCTGCCGGTCCGCTTCGTCGACGAAGAAGGCCGCGGCCACGATTTCACCATCGAGGTCCGGAAGGCCCACGAGGATTTCCACTTCGCCCTGCCGAAGAAGCCGCGCATCGTCCGCATCGATCCGGAGGTGACCGTTCTTGCGAAGATCGACTTCACTCCGCCCAATCCCCTGCTCCACGCCCAGCTCGAGAACGGCGAGGACCCGATCGGGCGGTTGCTCGCCGCCGAGACGCTGGGAGACCGCCGCGACCGCGACAGCCTCGACCGGCTCGGGCGGCTTCTGCGGGAGGATGCCTTCCACGGGGTGCGCATCGCGGCGGCGAAAGCCCTCGCCAAAACCCGCACGCCCGAGGCGCTCGCCATTCTCTTGGAGGCACGCGACCAGGGCGACGCGCGGGTGCGGCGCGAAGTCCTCGCGGGGATCGCCAAATCCTATTCCCAGTCCGCCCTTGCTGCGCTGCGCGACCAGCTCGGGAAAGAGCGCAATCCCGATCTGGTCGCCGACCTCCTCGCCGCCGCCGGAAAGTATCCCGCCGTGGAAGTTCGGCCGCTCCTGCTCGAATCGCTCGGGCGCGACAGCTTCCGCAACGTCGTCGCCTCGGCGGCGATCCGCGGTCTTGCCGCCTCGCCGGATCCATCCCTCGCCGCACCGCTGAGGGAGCATCTCGCCGGCCGGGACGGACATCATCCCACTGAACAGTTCGGTCGGGCGCTTGAAGCCCTCGCAAAGGTGTCGCGCGAACTCAAGGAAGAACCGCGCGAGGAAATCCGCCTCTTTCTCCTCGGGTATCTCGAGGATCCGAGGGAAGGGCTCCGCCGCGCGGCAGTCAGCGCGCTCGGCATCCTCGGAGACACCCGATCCCTCGGTGCCCTGCGATCCTTCGCCGATTCGGGCCGTCCCGACCTGCCCGATACCAAGGCTGCGGAAGAAGCCGTCAAAAAACTCAGCGGCGAAAAGCCGCAGTCGGCCGAGGTCGAGGACCTGCGCCGCGAGATGCTGGAGGCAAGGAAGCAGCTCGACAGTCTCCGCGAGGAACTGGAGTCCCTGAAAAAGCGGAACGAGGCGTCGGCCCAGTAGCCGCCCGCCCCGGTTTCAGTTTGCGCCGGACGGGGCTTCGGCTATGTAGGGGCTGCATCTCCCTCCCCTTCCCTTCCCCCCTTTCTTTCGCAGAACTATGCTCACGATTCGGAATCTCAAGAAATCCTACGGCGGCTCCACCCTCTTTGAGGAGGCGAACTTGCAGATCAACTACGGAGAACGCGTCGCCCTGGTGGGGCCGAACGGGGCGGGAAAATCGACCATCTTCCGCATCATCCTCGGAGACGAGGAGCCTGACAAGGGCACCGTGGAGCGCGACGAATGGACTTTGGTCGGCTTCCTGCCCCAGGAAAGCGAGGACGTCGGGGACTTCACCGTGCTGGAGATCGCGACCGGGCGTGCCGGGCTGATCGACGAACTCGAAAGGGAGCTGAAAGCGATGGAGGACGCCGGGGAAGTCGACAGCCAGGCCTACTACGAGGCCCAGAGCAAGTTCGACGCCCTCAACGACCCCCAGTTCGAGGCCAAGGCCAAGAAGATGCTGCGCGGTCTCGGCTATCCCGCCGAAAACTTCGACCGCCCCGCCCGGGAGATGAGCGGCGGCTGGATCATGCGGGCCCACCTGGCCCGCCTCCTCGTAATCGAGCCCAGCCTGCTGATGCTCGACGAACCGACCAACCACCTCGACCTGATGTCGCTGCTCTGGTTCCAGAACTACCTCAAGAACTACTCCGGCGCGATCCTCATGATTTCCCACGACCGGGAGTTCATGGACGCCATCGTCGATTCGGTCCACGAGATCTCGGAACGCCGCCTGCTCCACTACACGGGCAACTATTCGGATTTCGAGAAGCAGCGCCAGGAGAACTACGAGCGCCAGAACAACGCCTACAAAAACCAGCAGAAGCAGATCGGCGAGCTGCAGGCTTTCGCCAACAAATTCCGCTCGGTCTCTTCGAAGGCGTCGCAAGCGCAGTCCAAGCTCAAGGAGATCGAGCGAATGGAGAAGATCGAGAAGCCGATGGCGCCGCGAAAGCCCTTCCGCTTCCAGATCCCCGAACCGCCCCGAGGGGGACAAAAGGCCCTCGAACTCGACGGCGTCCACTTCGCCTACGGCGAGCACAAGGTCTACGAAGGCCTCGACCTCGTCATCGACCGGGGCGAGCGTACCGTGCTCGTGGGCCCGAACGGCTCGGGCAAATCGACGCTGCTCAAGCTCCTCGCGGGCGAGCTAAGTCCGCAGCAAGGCAAGGTCGTCGCCGGACACAACGCGAAGATCGGATATTTTTCCCAGCACCGCTCCGCCACCCTCAACCCGAACAACTCGGTCCTCACCGAAGTGCTCGAAGCCAACCCGAACCTGCGCGAGGACGAGGCCCGCGGCATTCTCGGATCCTTCATGTTCCGGAAGGAGGAAGTCTACAAAATGACCAAGGTCCTGAGCGGCGGGGAAAAGAGCCGCCTCAACCTGATCAAGTTCCTCGTCGATCCGCCGAACATTCTCCTGATGGACGAGCCCACCACCCACCTCGACATCCTCACGGTCGAATCCCTCATCCTCGCACTGGAGAACTACGCCGGGACCCTGGTCTTCATTTCGCACGACGTCCACTTCATCAAGAAGCTGGCCAAGGACGTCATCCATGTCGCCAACGGGAGCGCGAAGCGCTTCCACGGGGACTGGGACTACTTCATCGAAAAGTCCGGGGCCGGCGACGAGCGGGCGGCGCTGACGGCGGAATGATCCGGCGTCGCCCTCAAGGCAGGCGGAGGCTCTGGCCCGCCCGGATCCTGTCGCCAGAAAGTCCGTTGATGCGCTTCAGGTCGCCAACCGAGGTGTTGTAGCGGCTCGCGAGAGAGAAAAGAGTGTCGCCCGAGGAAACGCGATGGTAGGACGGGCTCGCCGGGGTCGCAGAGGCCTCCTCGCCTTCGGACGAAGCCAGAAGAATCGGCCCCTCTTCGTCGGCGGGCGATTCCGACTCGGAGGCAGGAGCCTCCGAACTTGCCGCAGAAGCCGGAGCGCTTGCGGAGGCGGCCATCGAGGCTCCCGTGCGGTCGGCGGAGGCTTGCGCGTAGGTGGGATAGGGTTTCGAGGGTGCCGATTCCGTCGGGGACGCCGGCGCTGCCGGAGCCGGTGCCGCCGAACGATCCCGTCCGCGGGCGCCGTTCTGGACCCAGTCTTTTCGGTAGTTGCCCTGCTCGTCGAAAGGATAGTCCTTCCGCTCGAGACCGTGGCCAGCCGGCGTCTTGAGCTTGGACGGATCGTAGGCGATGTCCTTGTAGGTGCCCGTGGATGTCTTGCACTGACAGAGAAGCAGAGGGGCGAACAAGGCGACGAAGAAAAAAGGAAAGCGGAAGGCAAGGACCGAGGGCATGATGGGAAGAGGTTCCGTTCTGTACGAAAAACGGATCGTGACGGAATTTCCTAGGATCCGATACCGAAAATCTTAACGGATTTTATAAAATTTTCAACAAACCTTGATATTCATTTCTTTTTAGGCGAATTTCTCCGCAGCCGCCCGCATTTTGAACTTCAACGCGGAAATTTTCACCCCCTCCGACACACCAGCATGCACGACCCGCGATTCTCCAAACAAGTTGCCATCGTAACCGGTGGCGCGGACGGCATAGGAAAGGCCATCGCCGCCCGCCTCGCCGCAGAAGGCGCGTCGGTCACCATTTTCGATGTTGCTCCGGAAAAAGCGGCAGCCACGGCGGTGGAGCTCTCCTCGTCCGGACACGCCGTCCATTCCGAACCCGTCGACATCTCCTGCGAAGACGCCGTGCAGTCGGGCTTCGCATCCGTCGCCTCCCGCAGCATCGACGGCCGCATCGACATCGTCGTCAACTGCGCCGCGATCGTAGGTCCGACGAACCGCCGCATCACCGAGGTGACGGTGGAGGAATGGGACCTCGAGACAGCAATCAACCTCCGCGGCACCTTTCTCATGACGAAGCACGCCCTGCTCGCGATGGAGCCGCGGAACTACGGAAGGGTCCTCAATTTCGCATCCATCGCAGGCAAGGAAGGAAATGCGGGCATGAGCCCCTACTCAGCGACCAAGGCGGCGGTCATCGGGCTCGTAAAATCAGCCGGGAAGGAGTTTGCCGAGACCGGTATCACTGTGAACGCGATCGCTCCGGCAGTGATCCGCACGCCCATGGTGGACGGCATTCATCCTGATCAGGTCAAATACATGACCGACAAGATTCCGATGAAGCGCTGCGGCACTCTCGAGGAGGTGGCCAACATGAGCTGCTGGATCGTGTCGCCCGAGGCATCGTTCTGCACCGCCTTCACCTTCGACCTTTCGGGCGGCCGGGCCGTCTACTGAAGGCAGCGTTGCCCGGCGGCGAATCACTCCCGCGTCGAGAAACGGGAAATGTCTCCGCAGCAGCACGCATGGGCTGGCGCAGCCCGGTCAGGCGAAGACCTTTCCCGCGGAGATTGTTCCCGAACTCGGCGATCCGGGATCAGAAAGTGACCGTGGCCCCGATTTCCCAGCGGCCGACGTTCCCGTCTTCGAAGCCTTCTTCGATGACTTGAAAGCCGTAATCGACGCGCAGCGAAAGCCAGTTGTCGCGCTGGTAGCGCACGCCGAGACCGACGGAACCGATCTCGAAATCCGACGGCAATCCGGGCGTGGGCTGGGCCGCAGACAGCGAGGCATAGTCGAAGAAGATGAGACCGTAGGCTCCATCCTGGACATTCCCGAATCCGAGGAAGGTGGACGGATACCAGATCGGGGTGCGAAGTTCGGTCGAGAAGACCACGCCGCTGTCTCCGAGGATGATGCGCTGTTCCCAACCCCGGACGCTGTCGAAGCCGCCAGCACCGAGCGCCTCGGTCGCGAGAAGGTTGCTGTTGGAAGCCTGGCCCTGAACGCGGGCGTAGGCGGACCATCCCTGCGGCAGTTGCTGGTCGCGCTCGATCGTAGCGAGGCCGTAGGTGTAGGCGGCGGTGGCTCCGGCACGCTGCGATTGGAAAACAAAGTCGTTGTTCTTGTTGGTGGCGTTGCCGGGGCTGTTCACGACGGTCGCGGAACCGCGCCAGACACCAGTGCGGTCGCGTGCGACGATGTTGTAGCCCATGCTGTATTGGACGATTTCGGCGGTGGAGTCGAAAACCTGAATCTGGTCGAAGGCCAAAGCGGTCTGGTTCGACTTGAAGTCCATTCCCAGTTCGAACTCGTGCGAAACCGGTCCGATGCCGGGGAGGGGGATGCCGTAGCGCATGCTGCCTTGCTTGTTCGCGCCACCGCTGGTGAAGAGGGCTCCGTCTCCGAGCGGCACCGGCGCCTCGGTAAAGACATAGGCCCCGAGAAGGGTGAGCTGGTGCCTCCACGGCAGGTAGGACGAGAAGACCCCGCTATGACCGTAGAGGGTGGCGGCGTCATCAATGTTGGTCGTGAACTGGTAGCTGAGGATGGAGTCGTTGCCGAAGAAGAGAGGACCGGTCCACGAAGCGCCGAGAAGCGCGCGCGATTCGCCCAGGGCGGAGTTGCCGGAGTTGTCGAGGGAGAAGTAGCCGACCAGCTCGCGGTTCGACTCGTTCCGGAGAATGATGTCGGTTTCGGCGTAGCCGCCGCCGGGGCTGAAGACGAGATCGACTTGGCGGTTGGGGTGCTTATTGATCCAGTTGAGGTCGTCGGTGAGCTTGCTCTCGCGGATGACCTCACCTCGCTGGGAGCGGATCTGGCGGGCGAGGTTGCGCGACTCGGAGTCGCTGGCATTCTCAACGAGGACATTGCCGAGACGGCCTTCGATGATGACGAGTTGGAGAACGCCGGAGGTGATCTCCTGCTCGGGCACGAGAACATCGACGACGGGCAGGTCGCTTCGACGGTAGGCGATAACGGCCTCGCGCACCATTTCGTTGAGCGACCCGAGGGTAAGCGGACTGCCGATCCGCGAGGAGAGAACGTTGTAGACCCTCGGAGGCAGATCGACTCCCTCTGTGACGACTCCGGAGAAGGCACCGGGGGAACCTTTGGAGACCACCTCGCGGGTCGAGCGGACCACGCGGATCCCACGGAGGTTGGAGGTGAGAGAAGTTCCCTCCTGGGAGGCGACGGCGGCGGCGTAGCCACCGGCACGCGAGTCGGACTCCCGCGGGACGCTGTAGGTGACGGGCTGGACATCGTCGTTGGTCGCGGCGAAGGGATTCCGCCACTCCCACTTCGGCTTGGCCTCGACCGGACCGCTCGGCTCGTTGGTCCCGCGCTTCCACCAGACGGCGGGCTTCGGCTCGGGATTGTTGCCGCGGTAGAGAAGTTGGTTGTCTTTGAAGAAGGTGGAACCCTCGTTGAAGGGCCGGAGAGTCCCCTCCCCTACCGTCTGCGGTGCCTCTTGGTTGCCAATGAAGCCGCTGCCCATGCGGGACTGCGATTCGACAAGGACCAGCGCCGTGGACGGGTCGGCTTCGGGACGGTTCACGACGGCGCGTTGGCGGGCTTCCTTCTCTTCGCGCAGCGCCTCTAGCTCGGCCTTGCGCTGATCGAACTTGGCGACGCGCATGTCGCGGATGCGCTCGCGGCGGGTCACTTGATCGGGAGTGCGCAGGTCGGGAGCGGGGGGGAGATCGATGAGCGCCTCTTCCGGAGTGGGAGGGGGCATCTCGCCCCAATAGCGGTCGTCGCCGAAGGCGCGGAGGCGGGATCCGCTCGCAGTGATGCCGTCCTCGGTCGAAGGAAGGGAACTCTGGACGGTAACTTTCTGAGGAACTGCCGCCTTTTTCTGGCTTGCTGCGCTGGAGAGCCGCTGGCCAAGAGTGGCGCGACCCGCGTCGTCGTCGGCACGGCGGACGACGTTGCCCTCGTAACGGCTTTCCTCGGCGCGGCGGGTGCGTTCCCGTTTTTCGCGCCAGGACATCTTGCGTTCCGGATCCCCGAGATCGAGATTCGGAAGGGGAGGAAGACCGCCGAGATCCGAATCCTGCGCCTGCGCCCGTTCGAGAGCGGAGAAAAGGAGCAGGGCGGAGATGGCTTTGGCGGTCAGGGACTTCATCGGTTCCGGAGTCGGACAATTCGGGAGGGATCCACGTATCACCGGATCTTGAAATCTACTGAGCCCCTTCGCAAGAGGAAACTTCAATTTTTTGAAT
The DNA here is from genome assembly GCA_007123695.1 of Verrucomicrobiales bacterium. Taxonomy (GTDB): domain Bacteria; phylum Verrucomicrobiota; class Verrucomicrobiia; order Verrucomicrobiales; family DEV007; genus Arctic95D-9. The sequence goes on along the minus strand of SLGN01000421.1, from coordinate 4,156 downwards.
CGTCGCCGCTTCGAGAACTGTCTCCGGCGAATCCTTGCTTCACAGCTCCGGGTAGAAGTTGCCGGCCTGGTGGCCGAACACCTGGAAGCTGGAATACTGGTTGGTGCCGGGCACGAAGAGGTGGTAGGACATGCCGAGAGCACCCGGTGCCGAACCGCGGGCGCGGCGGCTGCGCTCCCTCTCGGCCCGCTCTTCGAACGAGTCGGGATCGCGGCGCTTGCCGAAGAGCTGGTCGAGACGGCGCTCAAGCCTCGTTGCCCCGGACTCCTCGACCGTCTCGGAGTCGCGCTCGAACAGTCCGAGGACTGCGAAGAGATTGTCCATTTCCCCGCCGATGCCGTCCCACATATACTGGTCGCGGAAGAAGGCGTCGTAGGTCTCGGCGAAGAGCAACTGGGGGGTGAAGAAGCCCGTGAAGTCGGTGAGAGAGGGAGGAAGGGGAATGACGGGATCGACCGGCTGAACGGGGAAGTTGTTCGAAACCGCAGTGATGGCATCGTAGAAAAGAGTGTAGCGCCCGGGACCACTGATCCCATGGTTGTCGCGGTAGAGTGGAATGCTGCCACCGAGAGAGCCGGGCTGGAGTTCTTCGAGGTTGAGGAGTCCGCCGGGGCTTTCGACAAACGCGAGGGCTCCGCCCTGGCCGCTGACCGCGTCGCCGGGGAAGGTGCCGCCTCCGGAGAAGCCTGCCTGGGCTGCGCGGCCCTGGCGGTCCCACCACAGATCGGGGGTCAGGTAGACCTCGTCGGCGCGGCCTGCGAGGATCCCGTTGGCGCGGTTGAAGGAACCGGCGAAATCCCGGGGAGCCTCGGCGAATCCGACCGAAGTGCTGTTGATGAGGGTGCTGCCGCTGATGAGGTTGTTGCTTCGCGCCGGCATGAAGAACTTCATCTGGGATCCACCGAGAACGGATCCTCCGCTGAAGAAGGCGCTGTTGTTGATCGCGGTGAGCGTGCCGGTTCCTCCGAAGAACGGATTGTTCCGGCTGACTCCGATGCTGACGTCGCCGGAGGTGAACCGGACCGATACGCGCGGATCCGCGTGCCCGACAAGACTTCGGTCGAAGACGGCGCTGTTGCCGACGAGGACTTGGATGTCGCCGCGGCGGGTTCCCCCGGCCCCAGAGCGGAAGAGGGCAACGGGGCTGCTGGAGGCGTTGAAGATCCAGTCCCCGTTCCCGATCATCGTGTAGTTGTTCGGATTGTTCGGGATCTCGGAGCCCACGTTGGTGGTGCCGCCAAAGGCGTTGAGATTGTTCCCGACGAGGACGGTGATGTCGCCGATGGTGTCGCCCCCGATGCTGGGACCGCCGTGCCCAATCTGGGCGAAGGCGCCGTATATCGGCTGGGTGTTCATGTCGGGCGTTGTCCCGCCGCGCAGGGTGAGGTTGTTGGTGACGACGACCTTGATGTCGCCGCTCTGGTCTGAGGCGCGGACTTGGTCACCTGTGCCGGTGGTGCGGTTGCCGTTCTCGGCGTTGACATGGCCAACCTTTGCGAAGTTGAAGGCACTCGCGACATGGTCGATGGCGGTGGATCCTTCCGGGTTGGCGAGAACGTAAACTCCCGTCTCGCTTCCGGTATTTGTCCCGACCTGGGTGCGTTGCTGGGAGATGACAGACATGTCGCCGCCGACGAAGACGGTAATGTCGCCGTGGGCGGGAGCACGATCCATCATGAAGCCACCATTGCCGATGGCGGCGAACGCGCCGGCCACGGTCTGGGCCAAGCCGCGGATGCCTCCCGGCATCTCCACCCAAGCGGTGTGGCCCGCCTCGAGCGTCAGGTTGCGGGCCGCACTCACGCTGATGTTCCCGGTGAAACCGGTGGGAATGCCGAAGCGACGTGCCGGATCATTGCCTACGTCCGAGCTGAATCCATGACCGATCTGGGCCGACGAGCCCTCCACCCCCTTGCCACCGCGGAGCACGATGTCGCGACCCGACACAACCGTGATGTTCGAACTCGCGGCGATGCCGTTGACCAACTCACCGTTGCCCAGCACCACGGCGTCAAGGGCGTCGACCACCGCCCCGTGGCCGATGACGACGGGGTTGCGTCGCGAGGGGTTCGCCGCCCCGAAGAGAGAGTCAAGGTTGCGCGGGTTTTCGTTGGCGTCCGCCGCGCTGGCGTCAACGATGATGTCTCCGCCGGCCGTCACGGTGATGTTTCCCGCCAAATCGGTCGAGTTCGCAAAGAGGGTCGAGGATCCATCAACCCGGTCCGTGTCGCTCCCCAGACCGTGACCGATGCGGGTCCAACGGTCCGTGCCGCCCCCGCGCACTACGATGGTTGGCTCCAACCCGTAGGTGACCGATCCGGTGGGATCGGCGGTTCCGTCCACCAGGAGGAATGGGTGGGGCACCTCGCGTGCCTCCCCGGCGTTCTCCATGATGATGCTCCCGCCAGCGCTGACGCGGATGTCCCCGATCTTGTTGCCGTAGTTGCCCAATGGGTTGTTGTTGCGGAAGGCGCGGGTGCTCACCCCTCCGTGGCCGATCATCACGTGCGAGCGCTGCGTCCTTGTGCCTTGGGTCTGGCTTTCTGGGTTCACCTCTCCGCGCAATTCGGAACGCCAGTTTTGGCGGTGGGCATCGGGAAGATGGTTCATACGGATGTCGCCGCCGACAGCTACGCTGACGTTGGCGGTGTTGCGACCGCCCAGCAGGGTGCCCGCAGTGCCGAAGCTACGCGACTGGTTGGTCACATTGCCGTCGAAATCGGTGAAAGTGTATTCCACGGTGGCCTGCCCGGCGTCGAGCACGCTGTGCACCAGTGCGACGTTCCCGTCGTAGAGGAAGTGCTCTCCCCGCGAGAAGTTCCCCCCGGACTGGCCCCAAGATTCGAAGCCCTGATGGCCGATCTGGGCGTAGGTAGCGGCGTAGGCACCCCCGGTCAGACCGAGATCGCGGCCAACCGAAACATCGATGTCGCCATTGAACATGAAGAATCCGGTACGGTAGCCCCCGTGTCCCACCTGCGCCCACGCCCGGAGATCGAAGTTGCCGCGACGCCCCTCGTTGAAGAGGAATCCGCCACCGCGCAGGGTGAGGTCTCCGCCGGCCGACACCTGCACATCCCCGAGGATGAAGGAAGAGGTTTCGTAGTCGGCCAAGGCCGCCCCGCCGTGTCCGATCTGGGCGAAGTCATGGATGTCGTTGCCCGCCAGCAGGTCGATGTTGCCCCCGGATTTCACAAAAATATCGCCGGTGATGCCCATCAGCGCTGGACTACGGTTCAGGGTAGATCCGCCCGCGGTCACCTGCGAGAGTCCGCCCGAAGAAGTCTCCGGATCGGCGTCGGGATCGGTGGTGATCTGGAACCGCACGTCCTCGCGCGAGGTGTTGGCATTGGATGTCAAAGAGCCGATGCGGAAGCCAGACCCCATGTTCTGGTCGTCCTGGGCGGAACCGGTGCCGCCGTGGCCGATCTGGGCGAAGCGTCCCTCGCGGTGCATGTTGTCACTGTTGGTGAGCTGGTTGGTGTCGTCGGGCGTAGTCCCTGCCTCCAGTTGGACGGTGCCGTTGCGGGCGATCACAGTGATGTCGCCATGCATGCCGGTGATCACGCTGCCGTCCAGCGCCTCGACAGTCACGGGTCCATCGGGTGCCAGGGTCAGCGGCGCGAAGCCGCGCTGGAAGCCATTGTACTCATTGCTGGTGTCGCCAATCTCCCGGTCACGTCCCCGGAAATAGAGCGGATCGGTGATCCGGGCGGCGGCGTGCGGGTCGATGGCCGGGTCGAAACCGGTGGTCACACGCCCCGAGAAGAGTTCACCTCGACGGAGGTTGGGATTGTCGAAGTCGGAAGCTGTAGCAAAGAAGCGCAACTGCTGGTCAGCATTGTTGGTAAGGTTCCAGTCAACCAGAGCCGCGACGGTGTGGCCGATGGTCGCGTGAGTGCGCGTCGCTGTGCCCCCCTGCAACACCACGCTGCCACCGGCCTCCACGTGAATGTCACCGAAGAACTCACCCATCTGCCCAACTCCCCCGTGGCCAATCTGCACGAAGGCACTGGTCTGCATGTTGGAGGTCTTCCACTCCTGACTTGCCTGCAGGACCACGTTGCCTGTCTGCCCCACCTGGGCGTTGACCGTTCCTGCGGTTCGGTTGATGGAGATGGGCATCCGCGTGTCCACTCCGGCGTAGACGTTGATG
>SLGN01000618.1 GCA_007123695.1 Verrucomicrobiales bacterium | reverse complement strand
CCTCCTGGTTGCGCAGGATCCTGCGGAAGATTTCCTTGTCCTTCGCTTGAAAAACCATGCGACGATCAACGACGCGGGAGACAACGTGGTAGAAGGATCTACCGAAACCGATAACACGAGGCGTTCTCATAGAAATTATTTTAAGAAAATTCTCCACTAAGAAGATCGCACCTTCGCTGAATCTAAGCAAGTTTTCTTTCTGGCCCAAAATTTTGACCCAAAGCTTTATTGACGAAAGGGCCGGCGATGCATCAGCGGAACGATGTGGTCACGAGGAGGGCGCGGTTGAGCATTCGGAGGTATTCGTAGCGGGGAATCTCGCGGCAGCCGAAACGGCTCAGGTGGTCGGTGGTCCACTGGGTGTCGAGGAGCTGGAAGCACCGCTGCCGGAGGCGCTCGACGAGGGCCACGAGGGCCACTTTGGAGGCATCGGTAACGCGGCTGAACATCGATTCGCCGAAGAAGGCACCGCCGATGGAGACTCCGTAGAGCCCACCGACGAGGTGGCCTTCCTGCCAGGCCTCGACCGAATGGGCGTAGCCGAGCTCGAAGAGCTTCTCGTAGCTCGTCACGATCTCGCGGCTGATCCAGGTGGTGCGGCGGTCGGCGCAACCCCGCATCACTTCGGAAAAGGCGCTGTCGATCCGGATCTCGAAAGGGTTCCGCCGTAGCGTCCGCTTCAGACCGTGGGGCACGTGGAACTGATCGAGGGGAATGACGCCGCGCGGATCGGGGGAGAACCAACCGATCTCGCCGCGGTTGTCCATCGCCATAGGGAACATGCCGCCTCGATAGGCCGCGATGAGCACCGCCGGCCTGATGTACCCTTCCCGCGTGAAGATCGATTCCGACATTCCTTGCTGCGCACGAAACTAGAAGAATCGGGAACCTTTGACAATCGAAATCGATGCGGCCCACCCCAGGGAAAAGAGTGCAAATCGCCCCTTGAAAAAGCGCTCGGGCACGGCTAAAGAGCGGCACTATGCCAGTAGCCACACCCGAACAATTCGCCGCCATGCTCGACGCCGCCCAGGAGGGCGGATACGCCTACCCGGCGATCAACTGCAGCAACCTCGTCACGATCAACGCCGCGCTCAAGGCCTTCGCCGACCAGAAGTCCGACGGGATGATCCAGTTCTCTACCGGAGCGGGCCAGTTCGCCTCGGGCCTGAACCACAAGAACATGGTCCACGGGGTCATCGCCCTCGCCGAGCTGACCCACCGCCTCGCCGAGCAATACGACGTGCTCGTCGCCCTCAACACCGACCACTGCCGACCCCAGGTGGCCGCCGATTTCCTCGATCCGCTCATCGAGGAGACGACCCGCCGCCGGGCCAAGGGGGAGAACAATCTCTTCCAGAACCACATGCTCGACGCCTCGGAGCTGCCTCTCGAGGAGAACATGGCCATCTCCAAGGAATACCTCGCCAAATGCGCCGCCAACGGAATCGTCCTCGAAGTCGAGGCCGGCGTCGTCGGCGGAGAGGAAGACGGTGCCGCCGGCACCGAAGACACGCCGCAGGACAAGCTCTACACCACGCCCGAGGACATGCTCGCCGTCTACGAGGCGCTGCACCCGCTCGGCCGCTTCACCTTCGCCGCGACCTTCGGCAACGTCCACGGCCACTACAAGCCCGGGGCCGTCAAGCTGAAGCCCGAGATCCTGAAGCAGGGCCAGGAGGCCGTGATGGCCAAATACGGAGCCGAGGCCGAATTCGACCTCGTCTTCCACGGCGGTTCCGGTTCGCTCCTCGAGGAGATCCGCGAGACCCTCGGCTACGGCGTGATCAAGATGAACGTCGATACCGACACCCAGTATGCCTTCACCCGGCCCATCGCGGACTACATGCTGAAGAACTACGACGGCGTGCTCAAGGTCGATGGCGAGGTCGGCAACAAGAAGAACTACGATCCGCGCGCCTACCTCAAGCTCGCCGAGACCGCCATGGCCGAGCGCGTCGCCCACGCCTGCGACGACCTGCTCTCCACCGGCAAGAGCATCGCCGGGCAGGCCTGACTCCCACGGCTCGCCGCATCGGGCCGAGTCCTTCAGCCGACTGATCCAGTTTCCGGGCGCCCGAGTTCCGGAACACGGCGGTCGGTCGAAGGCTCGGCCCAACGCACGCCCCACCCGCGTCTCCACAGGACGGTCGCCGAAACAGCGCCAATCTCCAGCCCGAGGCCCGCGCTCCGGCGATCCAAGCCCGGCACGCCAATCGGCCATTGCCGCGAAATCCGAAGCATGGCACCATCCCCCACTTTTTCATGAAACCCACCGCCCCCACCCTCTTCGCCACGCTCCCGCTGCTGCTCCTGCTCGCCTCCGCCGATGCCCAGGCCCAGAAAGGCGCGAAGCAGAAAGCCGCGCCCAAGGAAACCCCGACCGGCTACACCGACACCCCCTTTCTCCCCGGCGGGAAATGGCGCGTCCACGACGACGCGCGACCGCGTCCCGAGGTCGTGACGCCCGGCGAGACCGCCGCCGATCCGCCCTCCGACGCCATCGTGCTCTTCGACGGCACCAACTTCGACGAGTGGACGATGGAGAAGGACAACTCGCCCGCCGACTGGATCCTGAAGGACGGCTACATGGAGGTCCCGCCCCGCGGCCACGGCGTCGGCGGCTACATCCGCACGAAGCGCGAGTTCGGCGACGTCCAGCTCCACGTCGAGTTCGCCGCCCCGGGCGAGGTGCGGGGGAACTCGCAGGGCCGCGGCAACAGCGGCGTTTTCTTCATCGGCAGCTACGAGCTCCAGGTGCTCGATTCGCACGAGAACAAGACCTACGCCGACGGCCAGGCCTCGGCCCTCTACGGCTACAAGCCGCCTCTGGTGAACGCGTCGCGCAAGCCCGGAGAATGGCAGACCTACGACATCGTCTTCGAGGCGCCGAAATGGGACGCCAACGGCAACCTGCTCAAGCGCGCCTACATCACGGTGTTTCACAACGGAGTCCTCACTCATCATCGCCAGCCTTACCTCGGCGCGACCGGGCACAAGAGCGTCGCCAACTACAACCGCGTGCAGGAAGCCGGGCCCATCAAGCTGCAAGACCACGGCGACCCCGTCCGCTTCCGAAACATCTGGGTGCGCGAGATCGACTTCGGTGCCAACGAATCAAATACCTCCGGTAAAACCGGAGGTTTGTAAAATGTGAGCCGCTCTAAGCGGCTTTAGACTTCGTTGTTTTCGTGGTTGTCCATCGGCAGTTCCAACTGATCAAGGCGTTGCTCCTCCTGTTCCTGCTCGCGGATGTAGCGTTTGATCACCTCGGTATCCCGTCCGACCGAATCGACGAAGAAACCGCGCGCCCACAGGCGCTGCCCAGCGTAGTTGCGTCCCCGCTTCAGAAAGTGGCGCGCCACATGGATCGCGCTCTTCCCTTTGATGTAGCCAACCACGCTCGACACCGCGAGCTTGGGCGGGATGCTGATCAGCATGTGGACGTGGTCACTCATGATGTGCCCCTCGATGATCTCGCATTCCTTCTGCTCCGCCAACCGGCGGAACACCGCCCCGAGCTCTCGCCGGACCACTCCGTAGAGCGCCCTCCGACGATGCTTGGGGATGAAGATGATGTGGTACTTGCATTGCCATTTCGTGTGGCTGAGACTCTTGTAGTCTTCCATGGTTCTAGTGGTGGTTGTAGCTTTGAGCGGCTCACAACCCCACTCCATGGGAGACTGCCGGATAAGTCAAACTCTGAGAGTCTCCCCGGCAGAGCCGGGGGCTTCCCTATTGGAGAGTGAACGCACACCCTTCGGCGCCGGGGGCAGATCCAATCCAGTTGGCTCGTACGAAGAAGACATTAGTTTCTTGAATCTTCGAGACCAAAGCGGGCACCTCAGGACGGAAAGCCTGCCGT
>SLGN01000378.1 GCA_007123695.1 Verrucomicrobiales bacterium | reverse complement strand
CCCCGACATCGGCAAGCGGGCCCAAGTCGAGGTCGGCACCACCCAACTCGCCCTCTACGCGATCCAGTCGCTCGCCTACGGCTTCGTCGATCCCACCGCAGTGCATCCCAAGTGGTCCGCCATTTCCCGCCAGGTCACCGCCTACCAGTTCCTCGACGAGGCCCTGCGGCAGGGCCCTGCGGGATTCGCCTCGTACCTGCTCGAGAAGGTCCCGCCGCAGGACTCGCGCTACGCCGAGATGGTTCGGACGCTCAAGAAATACCGCGAGCTCGAGGCCCTTGGCGGCTGGCGCGACCTTCCCGCCACCGCCCAACCCGTCGGTCCCGGATCGAAATACAGCGGACTCAGCCTGCTTACTGCACGCCTCCAAGCCGAGGGCGACCTCCCCGGCGGAACCGCACGGAGCAGGAAAAGCGAGATCGACCAGCGCACCGGAGACGCCATCAAGTCCTTCCAGTTCCGCCATGGAATCGAGCCCGACGGCTACATCGGCGCCGCCACTCTCGCCGAACTCAACACCCCGACTTCCCGCCGCATTTCCCAGATCATCATCAACATCGACCGTCTCCGCTGGATGCCCCGGAGCTGGGAAGACCCCGAACACATCGAGGTCAACATCGCCGAAAACGCCCTGCGGGTCTACAAGGGGGTCAAGGAGATCTCCGTGATGCCCGTCGTCGTCGGCAAGAAAGGCGTCAGCGAGACCCCAGTCTTCCACGGCAAGGTGCAGGACATCTTCTTCCGCCCGACTTGGAACGTGCCCACCTCCATCGCCCGCCGCCTTCTCGTGCCCGCCGCCCTCGGATACGAAGGCGGGCCCGACGCCTACATGCGCAAACACCACTACCAGATTCTCTCCTCCTACGGATCGACCACCCCGCTCGCCAACACCGTCGACAACCTCAACAAGGTCGCCTCGGGCGGCCTCCTCATGCGCCAGGGCCCCGGTCCGCACAACTCGCTCGGCCTCATCAAGTTCATCTTCCCGAACGATTCGGCCGTCTACCTGCACGACACCAACATGCCCGAGCTGTTCCAAAAGGCCGACCGCGACTTCAGCTCGGGCTGCGTCCGCGTGGCCCGCCCCGTCGAGCTCGCCCAATATCTGCTGCGGAGCAATCCCGGCTGGAACGCCCAATCGATCCGCGCCCTGATGGACGATCCGTCGGTCTACAACAAGCGCGAGACCCTCAAAAAGACCACCTCGGTCTACCTCGTCTACTGGACCTGCACGATCATGGGCGACCGGCGCGTCCGTTTCGACCGTGACATCTACGGACACGACGAAGTCCTCTTCCAAAAATTCGGGATCCGCTGAGTCCGGGTCTTCGTGGGATTTCCCAATCGCCCCGGAATTCGTCCCCCGGGCCTCAGGGCGTCTCCGGCGAATGGGGGAAGCTCGCCGAGGTCAGCGCCCGGCCCGTGTAGACGACGAAGCTCGCGATCCCGTAGCCGAGTCCCAGTACGACCCCGAAATCGATCAGCCCTCGCCACGGTTTCGGGAGGTAGGAGACCAGAACGACGAGAAGAACGATTCCGAGCGTTAGCGAGATCGCGGTGATCCGGGTCCGCCGCTTCGCATGGAAATAGCCCATGCAGAATGCCGGGGCGAGCAGCACGTGCAGAGGCTTCGGGTGGTGTCGCAGATGCCGAACCCGCGCTGCCGTCCGCGGAGAGAACTTTTTCTGGAAGCCGCGATAGCCCTCCGCCACCAGCATGAACACGGCGAAGACGACAAGAAAAGCCCAGTGATGCCAGTCCAACGGCGACTGCAGAGACTCCGCCGCCCGCGGCGCCAGTCTCCAGATCGCGTATCCAAGCAGCGCGACGACACCCGAAAAACCCCAAATCGCTCCGAAAATTCCCATGGACGGCACTTTCGACAGGCGAGACCGTTTGTAAAGCGCCGAGCTTCGCCGAAAGAGGACTGCCAGGCCGCCCCACGACCACCCATCATCGCCCGAAACCGCGCAAAAACCGCCCCAGGTCGCCCGCAGCGCCCCGTCATGCCGAAGAATCCGCCCACTCCTGAAATTTTGCCTCCCGCGCCGCCGGACCCATCGACGGCGGCGGACCCGAGGCCGTTTCCCGGCACCACGGCGCGTCTTTCCGAACGCATCGCCTGGATCCTCGACGAATGCGTGCGGGTGCCGGGCAGCCGCCGCCGCTTCGGCCTCGACCCCATCGTCGGCTTGATCCCCTACGGCGGCGAGACCGCCGCGACGGCCATCGGCGCCGTCATCCTCGCCGAAGCCGGCCGCAAGGGGCTGCCGATCCGCACCCTCGTCCGCATGGCCGGGAACATGATCCTGAACGCCGCCGTCGGGGCGATCCCGGTGGTAGGCGACGTGTTCTCCTTTTGGTTCAAGTCGAACTCGCGCAACTACCGCCTGCTCGCCGCCTATCTCGCCAGCGACAGCGGAGAACAGGCGAGCGGAGGCTGGTGGCCCGTCCTCGTGATCGTCGGCGCGATCCTTTTCGTCCTCGCCTGCAACATCGTCGCCTGGCTGACCCTGTGGTGGCTGCTGGCCCAAATCTGGAGCGCCATCGCGGGCTAGCCCGGCCCCACCCTACGCCAGCCGCACCCGGACCGCCTCGCTGGCGGCGCGGGCCTTCGCCCTCGCCTGCCCGAGGTCGGCGCCGAGGGCGAGGGCGACGCCCATGCGCCGCCTGCCATCGACCTTGGGCTTGCCAAAGAGCCGCAGCTGGGTGTCCGGTTCGCGCAAGGCCTCGTCGAGACCCTCGTAGGCAATCTGCTCGGAACTCCCCTCGACGAGCAGCACGGCCGACGCCGACGGGCCGAACTGCCGGATGCCCGGAACGGGGAGCCCGAGGATGGCCCGGGCATGGAGGGCGAACTGGGAGAGGTCCTGCGAGATCATCGTGACCATGCCGGTGTCGTGCGGACGCGGCGAGACTTCCGAGAAGACGACCTCGTCGCCCTTGACGAACAGCTCCACGCCGAAGACCCCGCATCCCCCGAGCGCCTCGACGATGGCCCCGGCGCAATCCCTCGCCCGCTCCCTGGCGAGCTCGCCCATCGGCTGGGGCTGCCAGCTCTCGCGGTAGTCTCCATCGACCTGGATGTGGCCGATCGGCTCGCAGAAGCGGATGCCGCCCCCGTGCCGCACGGTCAGTTGGGTGATCTCGTAGTCGAAATCGACGAAGCCCTCCACGATCACCTTTCCCTGCCCGGCCCGCCCTCCGCTCTGGGCGCGGTCCCAGGCCCCGGCGATCTCGCCCGCCTTCCGGATCGTGCTCTGCCCTTTGCCGGAGGAACTCATGATCGGCTTCACGACGCAGGGCCATCCGATCGCCTCGACCGCATCCCGAAACTCCAACTCGTTGGCGGCGAATCGATAGGGAGAAGTTTTCAAACCGAGTTCTTCCGCAGCGAGTCGACGGATCCCCTCGCGGTTCATCGTCAGCCAAGTCGCCCGCGCCGTCGGCACGACCTTGGCGAGCCCCTCCGCCTCGATCTCGACGAGCACCTCGGTGGCGATCGCCTCGACCTCGGGCACGACGAGGTGGGGCCGCTCCTCCTCGATGGCGCGGCGCAGGGCCGCCGCGTCGAGCATCGAGAGGACGCGAGACCGGTCGGCCACCTGCATCGCCGGCGCGTGCGCGTAGCTGTCGACCGCGACGACTTCGACGCCGTAGCGCTGCAGTTCCAGAACGAGCTCCTTGCCGAGCTCGCCGGACCCGCAGAGCATCACGCGCGTCGCGCCGTCGGTGAAAGGTGTGCCGATGCTTGCCATCGACGCCACCTTAGGGATAAACTGTCGTTTCCAAAGGAAAAAGTTCCGCCCCGCATCCTCCGACCACCGCCCACCGACCGCCCATGTCCACCTTCGCGCAATGGCTCCT
>SLGN01000541.1 GCA_007123695.1 Verrucomicrobiales bacterium | reverse complement strand
AGCAGCGACACCAACGGCATCAAGACCAACGCCGGGGTCAGCGTTACCGGCGAGTCCGTCCTCCTCTCCGCCGGGGCAGGCAGCTCGGGCGGCGCCTACGCCATGATCGGCTCCGGCGGCGGCCGCACCAGCGTGGGTAACCAGTCGGTCGGTCCTGTTGACGGCGACATCGTCGTCAACGCCACCGGCGGCGGCATCGTCGTCCAAGGCGGGAACTCCCTGCGCAGCTTCGCGCAGATCGGCCACGGGGGCATCGACTTCAACGGGACCGTCTCCGGCAACATCAATCTCGTCGCCGCCGGGGTCTCGAGCCTCACCTCCGGCACCCACGCCAACGGCTACGCCCGCGTCGGCCACGGAGGCACCGGCGCCATCGGGAATTTCTCCGGCGACATTTGCTTCCACTCCGCCGGGGGATTCTCGCTCAGTGCCGGCGGCAGCTACGTTCAGATCGGGCACGGAGGCCTGAACGCCAACGTCTCGGCGCTGGCGGGCGCCGTCTCGGTGACCGGCTACGGCGACGTCAGCGCGACCGGCGGCGCCTCAGCCAACGCCTACGCCCAGATCGGCCACGGCGGGATCAACACCCACGCCCCGATGTCCGGCGATCTCTACGTCATCGCCGCCGACAGCGGCAGCATCAGCGTCGCCGGCGGCACCGGGACCAACGCCTACGCCATGTTCGGCCACGGCGACGGCGTCGGCACCATCGGCGACGAGGGCAGCGGCACCTCCGGAGGCACCCGCCAGGGTGGCATCCAGTATTTCGCCGGCGGCGACCTCACCGTCACCCACGGCGGCGGCGGCAACAGCTACCTGCACCACCGCACCAACACCGGCGGCGGGCTCGACTTCCCCACCACCTACCTCGGGGGCAGCGGCTACCAGATCGTGGCCAACGGCACCAGCAGCATCGCCGCGGGCGCCCTTGAGGGACTTGGCGCCATGGTCGATGGCAACATCGGCGTCGGCCACATCGTCATCGCGATCCAGGACCAGGTCGACTACACCTACGACGGCCCCGACATCCTCTTCGACAACGATTTCGACTTCATCATCATGACCGGAGGCAGCATCGAGATGCTCGCTACCTACCAGAACGCAGGCCGGGGGCGCGGCATCCTCGTCGCCGGGTGGGACGGGAACATCACCAGCCCCGCCACCGTCGATCTCACCAGCTTCTGCGCGCCAGTGATCCAGCCGGGCACGATCGACTTCAACGACTGCGGCGCCTTCGGCAACAACGGCGGCACCGTCACCCTCGGCAGCTCGGGCCAGACCCGGGCGATCCGCTTCGGCTCACGCGAGGGCCTCACCGCCGTTGTGGGGCACGGCGTCGTCCTCAACGCCGGCACCGGCACCGCCGCCGCCGCCACCCAGATCGGCTTCTTCGGCGACGGCAGCGGGGACATCACCGGGGAAATCCTCGTCCGCGCGAAAGAGGGCGGTTTGGCTTTGAACGGCGGCGCCACCGATGCCTACGCACAGATCGGCCACGGCGGTGGAGGCTCGACCGCCGCCTTCATCGACGCCGCCATCACCGTCTCCTTCTGCGAGCCTGGAGACATCCTCATGCGGGCCGGTGGCGGCGCCCGCAGCTACGCGATGATCGGGCATGGGGGGCATTCCCTCGGCGGCGGCGAACGCCGGGGCGACATCCTCGTCGATGGTGCCCGCAACCTCTCCTTGATCGCCGGCGGCAACACCGATTCCTACGTCATTCTAGGGCACGGGGGCGGCAGCGCCAACGCCCGCACCAGCGGCGACATCGAGCTGCGGGGCAGCGGCGACCTCCTCATGGACGCGGGCACCAGCACCCGGGCCTACGTCCAGATCGGGCATGGCGGGGCGAGTTCGACCGGTCCGACCGCCGACACGCGCTCCGGCGACATTCTCGTCGATTTCGGCGGCGCCCTGGACATCCTCGGGGGAGGCGGCAGCGATGCCTACGCGCAAATCGGCCACGGCGGCCGCAACTCGGTAGCCGGACGCACCTTCTCGGGCGGGATCGAGGTCTCAATCGGCGCAGACGTGCGTGTCGCCGCCGGCGCCGGCGGCAACGCCTACGCCCAGATCGGCCACGGAGGCTACATCGTTTCCAACGGCGTCGCCACCATCGACGGCGACATCCTTCTCCGCAGCCATGGCGGGGCGATCTTCCTCGACGGCGACACCGGCAGCGCGTCGAACGCCTACGTCCAGATCGGCCATGGCGGTCTCGTGAAAGGCGGCGGCACCATCACTGGTTCGACGACGGTCGAGGCGGCCGGGGCGCTCCAGATGCGCGGCGGCGACAGCGGAGTGAACCGCTACGTCCAGATCGGGTCCGGCGGCGCCGGGGCCGATGGCGACAAGCTCGAGGCCGACGTGACCGTCTCCGCCGCCTCGTTGTTCATGAAGGCCGGTGCTGGCGGCGCCTCCTACGTGCAGATCGGCGCGGGCGGTGCCGCGTCCAACGGCAACAACACCACTCTCGGCAGCATCGAGGGAGACATCGCCGTCACCACCACCGCCGGGGGCATCGTGATGGAGGGCACCGGCGGCGGCTCTCGCAACTTCGTTCAGATCGGCCACGGCGGCGGCAACGACGCCCTCGCGAACATCGGCGCTGGCGAGACTGTCTCGGGCGACCTCGTCGTGACTTCGGCCGGGGACGTGGTCGTCGACTCCGCGTCCGCCTACTACGCCCAGATCGGGCACGGCGGGCGGCGCATCGTCGCCGGTTCGCTCGACGGGGAAATCCGGGTCTCGGCCCAAGGCGACATCTCCGTGCTCGCCGGGGCGGCCGACCGCCGCTACGCCCAGATCGGCCATGGAGGCACCGAGACTCTCGCTTCGGTCGCCGCCTCGAATATCCGAGTCGATGCCACCGGCGGCATCGCGATCGCCGGGGGCGCCGGCCAGGCCTACGCCCAGATTGGACACGGCGGCTACAGCAGCCCCGCCATCGACATCCTCGACAGCCACATCTTCGTCAACACCGCCCTCGGCAGCGGGGGAGGGGACATTCTCCTCACCGGCGGCACGGGCGGCAACGCCCTCGCCATGATCGGCCACGGCGGCGCCCTCCCCAATGCCGACCGCGGCACTGGACCCGGCAACACCATCAGCGGGAACGTCATCGTCGGCGATGCGCGGCACATCGTCCTCCAGGCCGGGACCACCACCGACGCCTACGCCCAGATCGGGCACGGCAATGAGGGCGGTGTCGGCGTCCACAGCGGCGACATCGAAGTCGCCGCCCGAGGCGACCTGCGGATCCTCGGCGGCACCGGCGGCACCACCCCCCACGCCCAGATCGGCCACGGCGGCGTCGACAGCGCCATCGACCTCAGCGGGGCGATCCGCCTCGGCATCGGCGGCGACGTCGAACTCGCCGGGGGCACTGCCGCCCAGGCCCACGTCCAGATCGGCCACGGCGGGCGCAACAGCAGCGGCACCCGCAGCGGCAATGTCCTCGTCGATGCCGGGGGCGCGGTCAGCCTCGCGGCCGGCGCCGCCAGCGACACCCAGGCCCAGATCGGCCACGGCGGCCGCGCCGGCAGCGGAGACGCCGACGGCTCGGTCACCGTCCTGGCTGGTGGCTCCATCACCCTCGCCGGAGGCCAGACCGGCACCGCCGGGGAGCGCTCGGCGCAGATCGGCCACGGCGGCATCACCTCCCCGGCGAACTACACCGGCGCCCTCACCGTGCAGACCGGCGGCGATCTCGTCCTGCTCGGCGGACCCGCTCAGAATTCCTACGCCCAGATCGGCCACGGCGGGCGGCTCTCGCCCGGCAACCACGACGGGCACATCGACGTCACCGCCGCCGGCGACATCCTCGGGACCTCCGGTTCGGGCGTCCGCGCCTTCACCGGCATCGGCCACTT
>SLGN01000503.1 GCA_007123695.1 Verrucomicrobiales bacterium | reverse complement strand
GCCGACCCGATCACCGCCCCGTCGCTGAAGTAGCGGATCTTCCGCATCAAAGCCTCCGCCAACGGAACCGCTCCAGCCGCCTCCACGACCCGGTCGCATTCTTCCCCCCCGATCCCCGCGCGCCCGCCTTCCCTCGTCACCTCGTCAGGCCTCTGTTCCCGGCCCTCCGAATAGAGCAGCAGACGGTAGCGCCGCTGCACCTCCGCCCAGTCCGGCAGGTTCGCAGGATTCACCTTTCCCGTCGCTTTGCACCCCTCGCAGGCGGCGGGATTCTCCAGCCCCTCCCGCGTGATCGACCTCAGCCCCGCCCGCGCCCTCTCCGCCCCCTTGCCCGTGCCGCAAGCCTCCCCGTAGCCGCTCCAGCGGTAGTCCTCAGGACGTTCCACGAGACCCGCCCGCACCGGATTCAGATCGATGTAGGCCGCCACCGTCCGCAGCGTCTCCTCCCCGCCCTCCAGCAGCACGCTCTTGAACGGAGCCTCCCACAGAGTCCCGACCCGCCCGTTGCCTCGGTTGTAGAAGATCGAGACCCGCTGCTTCAGCTCCTTCAGAAACACCGACAAATCGTAGCGCCGCCGCTCGTAGCGTTCCAAAATTCGCCGTTCCCAACCTAGATTCCCCGTGTTTCGAGCCGTCTCCAGCTCCCTCGCCACCTGCTCCACCACGACCTCATCGTAAAGCAGCGGCAGAAGCTCCAGCAGCGTCTCTGCGTCCAGCTTCGGCATCGCCTCCTTGTCCGGCACTTCCAGCAGCAGATGAAAGTGGTTGCCCATCAGACAGTAGGTCACCAGCTTCACCCCCAAAAACCGTTCCAGCTTCCGCAAGATCGACCGGAAAACCTCCTTCTCCGCAGCATGGAAAACGATGCGCCGGTCGACGACACGCGAAACACAGTGATAATAGGCTTTGCCTGATCCCGGAGCAACTACGATGCGACGTTTGTTCATCAAAATTTCTCTTACGATTCCCCACCAGAATACACCTCACCCAGAGATTGTCAATTATGAGCCTTGTTTTTAATTTGTAAGATTCGACCGATGGGCGGATGGAGGTGGGTGGGGTGGATTTAGCCTTTGCGTTCGAGGGCGGCGGCCACGAACCCGCGGAAGAGGGGGTGGGGTGCGGTGGGCTTGCTCTGGAACTCGGGGTGGAACTGGACGGCGATGAAGAAGGGATGGTCGGGGATCTCGACGATCTCGCCGAGACGGCCGTCGGGGGAGGTCCCCACAAGCCGGAAGCCCCTCTCCTCGTAGTCGCGAAGGTAGTTCTGGTTGAGCTCGTAGCGGTGGCGGTGCCGCTCGTGTACCGATTCCGTTCCGTAGAGGGCGGCGGACCTGCTGTCGGGGGCGATGCGGGTCTCCCAGGTGCCGAGACGCATGGTGCCGCCTTTGTCCTGGACGCTCTTCTGGTCTTCGAGCAGGCAAATGACGGGATGGGGCGTGCCCTCGTCGAACTCGGTGCTGTGCGCGGACTCGAGCCCGCAGGCATTCCTCGCGAACTCGATGGTGGCGATCTGCATGCCAAGGCAGATGCCGAAATAGGGCAGCCCGTTCTCGCGGGCGTAGCGCGCAGCGAGAATTTTCCCCTCGATGCCGCGGTCGCCGAAGCCGCCGGGGATGAGGAGGCCGGAGATCCGCGACAGATGCTTCTCGGGCCCGTCCTCCTCGATGTCGCTGGAGTCGATCCGCACGATTTCGACGTGGGTGTCGTTGGCCGCGCCGGCGTGGGTGAGGCTTTCGTAGATGGACTTGTAGGCGTCCTTGAGGTCGATGTATTTCCCGACGACGCCGATCTTGACGGAGTGGCTCGGATTGACGATTCGATCGACCATGTTGCGCCACTCGATGAGGTCGGGCTCGGCGGTCTCGAGCCCGAGGCGGGCGCAGATGATGTCGTCGAGGCGCTGCTCGTGGAGGTTGAGCGGAGCACGGTAGATGGTGCCCTTGACGTCGAGGAAAGGGATGACGGCTTCGGGGCGGACGTTGCAGAACATGGCGATCTTGCGCCGCAAATCCATGTCGATGGGATGCTCGGAACGGCAGAGAATCACGTCGGGGGCCAGACCGATCTCGCGGAGCTTGGCGACGCTCTGCTGGGTCGGCTTAGTCTTGAGTTCCTCGGCGGCTTTGATGTAGGGAACGAGGGTGGTGTGGATGAAGGCGACGTTTTCGTGCCCGACCTCGTCCTTGAACTGGCGGAGGGCCTCGAGGAAGGGAAGTCCCTCGATGTCGCCGGTGGTGCCGCCGATCTCGGTGATGATGATGTCGATGTCGTCGCGCTTGGCGACTTCGTGGACGCGGTTCTTGATGACGTCGGTGACGTGGGGAATGACCTGGACGGTGGCGCCGAGGTAGAGGCCCTCGCGCTCGTTCTTGATGACCGTCTCGTAGACCTGCCCGCTGGTGAGGTTGTTGAGCCGCGAGAGTCGCCCGCTGGTGAAGCGCTCGTAGTGCCCCAGGTCGAGATCGGTTTCGGCCCCGTCGTCGAGCACGTAGACCTCTCCGTGCTGGAAGGGGCTCATGGTGCCGGGATCGACGTTGAGGTAGGGGTCGAACTTCTGCATGAGGACGCGCAGGCCGCGCCCCTCCAGCAGCGTTCCCAGAGCGGCTGCGGCGAGTCCCTTGCCTAGCGAGCTGACGACGCCGCCGGTGACGAAGATGTACTTCATTTGGAAAGAATCGATTCGAGTATCGCCGCCTGTTCGGGGGTGTCAACGCCGGGCGAAACGTCGTCGGTGAGGACGACCCGGATCTTCGCTCCGTTCTCGAGGGCGCGGAGCTGCTCGAGGCATTCGATGCTCTCGAGCGGGGAAGGCGGCCACGAGACGAAATCGAAGAGGAAGTCGCGCCGGTACCCATAGACGCCCTTGTGGCGGTAGTTCACGAATCCGGGCAATGGGTTGCGGGGGTAGGGAATGCGGCTGCGGGAAAAGTAGAGGGCGCAGCCTGCCCGGTCGAGAACGACCTTGACCACGTTGGGATCGTCGAGGTCGGGGTCTTCGCCGTCGAGCGGAAGGGCTGCGGTGACCATGGCCAGAGCGGGATCGGCGAGCATCGCCTCGGCGAGGGAATCGACCAGAGCCGGCTCGATGAGGGGCTCGTCGCCCTGGATGTTGACGATGTGGGAAAACTCAGGATGGGCGGCGGCGACCTCGGCGGCCCGGTCGGTTCCGCTGGGGTGGTCGGGACGGGTCATAGTGGCATGGCCCCCGAAGGCCCGCACCGCGGCGGCGATGCGGTCGTCGTCGGTCGCGACGGTGAGGAAATCGATGCGGGCGCAGCCGAGACAGCGGTCCCAGACATGGCGCACGAGCGGCTTGCCGGCGATGGGGTGGAGCGCCTTTCCGGGAAAACGGGTCGAAGCCCAACGCGCCGGGATCACCCCGAGGACGCGGGGCGGCCCGGATCCGTCGGCTGGCGGAATGGAGTCGGAATCGTTCACAAGCGCAGTATTCTGCCTGCGGGCAGCTTCGCAAGGAATTCCCGAGAAAATTGTCGTTCGCCCGAACGACCGGAGCCGAAGCCCCCGTCGGCTCCGCCCATCGGCGATGGGACGGCGCTCCCCCCGCTCTCCATCTTTCACTTGCCGTCGTCGTCGCGTAGACGCCGCAGCATCGCGAAAATGTCGCGCCAGCCCCGCACCGCGACGACGAGGGTGACGCTGCCGTACCAGACGACGCAGGCCCAGACGAGGATGTGCCAGAAGACGCTCATTCCGCCGAGCCCTCCTTTCCGGCTCCAGGCTTCAGGAGGGAGCCGACGACCATGCCGAGCGCCGCCGCGGCGAAGGCGGCAATGCCGGCGTTGTCCTTGCCGATGCGCAGGGCGAGTTCGGCGGTGGCCTCGACCTTCTCGAGGGTGAGAAAGGCGATGGGCACGGTCG
>SLGN01000484.1 GCA_007123695.1 Verrucomicrobiales bacterium | reverse complement strand
GCTGTGGGAAGCGCCGTTCAAAAGCGTGCTGCTGGAAGGCGGGGAGGAGACGCTGCGGACGGTGGCAGCCTATATCGATCTGAATCCGGTGCGGGCGGGGCTGGTGGAGCGTCCGGAAGACTATCGCTGGAGCGGCTACGGCGAGGCCTGCGGCGCGGGCAAGGGGGCGGAGAAGGCTCGGGCAGGGCTGCGGTCGATCACGCGGGAGGGGTTGGAGAATCCTGCCTCATGCAACGGGGAGGGGGCGGGGGCTCCAGGGGATCGGCCATCCTGGTCGGAGGTGCAGGCCCGCTACCGGGTGCTGCTCTATTCGGAAGGCCGCGAGCGGAAACCGGACGAGGTGACTGGGGAAGGCGGGCGTGCGGGGATCGCGGCGGAGGAGTGCGAGCGGGTCGCGGAGGCAGGCGGGGCTGTGCCGCTGGCGGAGGCCCTTCGGAGGAAGGTGCGCTATTTCAGCGACGGGGCGGTGATCGGTTCGGCGGCGTTCGTGGACGGGGTCTTCGAGCGGCTCAAGGCCGAGGGGCGCACGGGGCCGAAGCGGATGAGCGGGGCGCGGCGGATGAAGGGAGCGGACTTCGGCGGTTTGCGTTCGCTGCGGGACTTGAGGCAAGGGACGACGGAACCGAGGCGGGAATGAAGGAATCCGAACCTGGAGCCGGGATGGGCGTTGGTCCGGACATTCGCTTTTTTCGCGTGTGGCGACGGTGAAACTGGATACTCTACAATCATGCCGCTTCGCTTCGAATGTCCGCACTGCTCAGCCCGCCTGTCGGCGGGGAAGGAACTTTTCCACAGCATCCTCGACTGTCCCGCGTGCGGGCAGGAGTTCATGGTTCCAGCTCCGGAGGACATCAAGCTGCCCACCACCGAGCTGAAGTTCGTCTGTCCGCATTGCCGTCGGAAGCTCTCGGCAAGTCCCGACCAGTTCGGCAAGGAAATGCCCTGCCCCTTCGCGAGCTGCGGCAAGGTGCTCCGGGTGCCCGAGCCGGAATGGCGTCCAGCGGCGGGCGACTGATCGCGGCGGGCGGGTTGCGTCGGCTGTCAGGCCGCCTCGTGGGCCTCTTGGCAGAGAATGCAAAGCGAGACGCTCGGCTTGGCATCGAGACGGGCGGCGGGAATCTCCGCTCCGCAGGCTTCGCAGATGCCGTATTCGCCGCTTTCGATCCGGTCGAGGGCATGGCGGATCTTTTCGGCGAGTCGATGCTCGCTCTCGGCGACGCTGGCATCGACCTCAAGGGTCTCGAGATCGGCGGCGCGGTCGGGGCCGATAAAGTCTCCGGTGGTGCGGCTCTCGTCGAGCAGCTCCTCGTGCTCGCGGTTGGTGGATTCGAGTCGGGCCGGCTGGTTTTCCAGGACGCTGCGATAGCGGGCGAGTTCTTCTTTTTTCATCGGCCGAGGAAGTGAATGAGGAGGTAGACGAGCAGGATGAGGAAGGCGGTGAGCCAAGCGTGCGGGTGCCACTTCCAAACGAAGCGTTCCTTCAGTTCGAACGGTTCCGGGGGCTCGTTCGGTTCGTTCTGCTTTCCTTCTGCGGGCATGGGGGAAGGTAAGCGGAAAAGGGGGGCGAGGTCGAGCGTCTTTTCCCGCAACTGCGCGGGTCTTGCGCCATGATGGCGCATCCCTTGTCGAAAAAGACGGGCAGCCGGGGCGTCAGGCCGGGAAGAAGATCCGGGCTGCTGTGTTGCGCAGGATTTCGCTACGTTCGTCCGGAGAAAGAAAGTCGAGCCGGTCGCGCACGAGACCGATGGCGTCGGAATAGCTTTGCCCCGGTCGCACTTGGTAGGGGCAGTCGCTCGCCCACATGAGGCGCTTGGCTCCGAAGGCGTCGCGCAATCGCCGGATCATCGGTGCGAGATCGTCGTAAGGCGGGGTCTTTTTTCCGAGAGCGTAGAAGGCGGAGACTTTGACGTGGACTTCGGGAAACTCGGCAAGGCGGCAAAGCTCGTCGAGTTGCTCGTCGCGGATGGTTCCGTCGGCGCCGATGCGGGCGAAGTGGTCGATCACGACGTGGGTGCGGGGATGACGGCGGCACATCGACTCGACCGAGGGCAGGGCGTCGGGACCGATGAGGGGGCAAATCGCAAGCCCCTCGTCGGCAGCGGTGCGCCACATCGCGGCCATGCCGGATGTGGCGATCCAAGTCCGGGGATCCTCGCCGCCCGGCGAGACGCGAAAACCGCGGACGCCTTCGGCGGCGAGTGAGCGCATCGCGGCGCCGGGATCGGCCGAATGCGCATCGACGATGGCGACTCCTCCGAAGACGCCGGGGAACCGGCGCATCGTGTCGAGCATGTAGCTGTTGTCGTAGCGGTAAAAGCTCATCTGAATGAGGACGATCCGCGAGACTCCGTTGGGGCGGGTGTGTTCGAAGAGCTCCTCGGGAGTGAAGCTGGGAGGAACCATTCGCGAGGCGTCGAAGCCCTCCGCGAGGGGATAACGCCCGATGTCGGGCGTCCACACGGGGACGTGGGCGTCGATGTCGCCGGTTTTTTCGTCGCCGAGACCGGAGAGGGTCGTCGCGGTTGCGGCGGCGGAGCCGACAAGAAAGCGGCGTCGGGTGGTGGCGGACTGGGCCATTGTCGGAGCGGGTGGGTCGGGCGAATTCGCTGGATCGAAAATTCGGGGGCTCAGGGAGAGTCCCGCTCTTCGGTTTCCTCGTGGGTTTTCGCCGAAACCTCCGCCACCTGGGGCGCGGGATCGACGAGGGGCAGGCCGCTGGGAACAGAGTCGGGCACGATGCGGACCAGCTCGCCCACGGAGGGCGAGGTGAGCGAGAGCAGGAAGTCGAGGAGCAGGGCGACTTCCTCGTCGTCGAGTCTGGGGAGCGGATGGAGCAGGGGGGAGAGGGAGCGCTTGACGTCGCGCTTGGTGCGGTCGTCGTCGTGGACGGCGCCGCGGAATTCGGGCTCGAGCTGGCTGCGGTCGAAGCGGTCGAGGGAACGCTCGGGGTCGAGGTGGTGGCGCACCGCCGCCTCGAGGGTGGCGTAGGCCCCGTTGTGCATGTAGGGGGCGGTGAGTTCGACGTTGCGCAGCGGCGGGGTGCGGAAGGCGAATTTCTGGTCGAGGCCGGCATCGCTGCGGTGGGCGATGCCGAAGTCGGTGACTTCGTTCGGGTCCGGTCCGGGACCGATGGGGACGATGCCGATGTTGTGGGCGAGCTGGTCGGTAAGGAGTTTGCCGCTGTGGCATTCGGCGCAGCGCGCCTTGGTGTAGAAAAGCCGCGCTCCTTCGCGCTGGCGTTCGTCGAGAGCGTCGTCGTCGCCTTCGAGGAAGCGGTCGAAGGGGCTGTCGCGCAGGGTGAAGGATTCCACCTCGAAGGCGGCGATGGCGTTGGCGGCGTGGGCGAAGTGGAGCGATTCGAGCGGAGTCTCGGGGTAGGCGGCGGAGAAGAGCTCGCGGTAGCCCTCGAAGGCGAGGAGTCGGGACATGAGGGCGGCCCAGATTTTCTCTTCGTTCTGCTTGAGAATTTCACCGATCTCGTTGCTGCCTCCCTCGGCATCCTTCTGGCCCTTGGTGCCGCGCATTTCGTCGTCGGAAAGCACGGGCATCATCGCCTGCGCCGCGAGGACGCTCTCGGTCTCGGGGGGCATCACCACTTGGTAGTGACCGGAGCTCTTCGCGATGCGCATGGCGTTTACGGCGAAACGTCCGTCGTCGGTCCGGTGGACGCGGTTGTCCCAGAACATGGTCGTCCAGGCCGAGTCGCCGCGGTTGAAGATGTCGGGAGAGTTCCTCGGGGTGAAAGCGTGGGCTGCGCCCGACCGTTTGAAGCCGGTGAGGATCTTTTCGCCCCCGGGACCATCGACGAGGCTGAACCCGTCGGGCAGGCGGCGGTCGCCGGCGACGTAGGCGAGGGTGCCGACGGCACGCGCGCGACCATCTGCGGTGGCG
>SLGN01000407.1 GCA_007123695.1 Verrucomicrobiales bacterium | reverse complement strand
GATTAGACATGAGGCAGTAGGTCAGTACCCGGACCCCCGAGAACACCTCCTGGTTGCGGAGGATCCTCCGAAACACCTCCTTTTCCCGGTCACCGAAGACCATCCGTTTGTCCACCACCCGCGAAATAGTGTGGTAGTAGCTTCTTCCAATGCCAAGAATTCGAAAGTTTTTCATAACTCTTTATTTTATATCTTGATTCCAAGTTTGAAAAATGAATTTATGATCTGATTTTTTTAATAGTCCCTCAGTCCCACCCCTTGAAACAACTTCGAGGACACGTCTTCTCGGCCAGCTTCTTGCTCGTTTCAAGATCCCCATGGATACGGAGATCACGCAAATCAATTAACCATTGCAGCCGGAAGTGAGACATCGTCGATCCGCATTTGGCAACGGAGAAACTTGACGCTTTCGGGCTTCGCCGGAATCAAGATACTGGCCTTGCTCCAGCGAAAATTGGCAATCGTCGTCGAAATCCTCGACTCGAAAGGAATGAGCGCCGATGTCCACTCGGCCAAGCTCTCTGCGTAGGCTTCATCGTCGGCCGCATCGACGCGACTAGGTCGTGCAGGACCGTAGTCGCCAAGCAGTCGGCACTGGTTGAGGGTGAAACCGTAGGGATTGCCAATCTCCAACTGCAGTTCGGTAGAGCCCGAGTCGCTCTCCCGAACCCCCTTGACCACGACGAGAAAAGCGCCGTATTCGGTTTTCAGAACCGAAGCCGCCTGCGACTCGACATCGATGTGCGAGAATGACCCGGCACCTTGGGCTTCGCCTTCGGCGAACTGGCGGTTGAGCTGGGCGTTCTCGACGACCATGGCGAAACGGATCATCTCCAGATCATCGCGCGAGTCGGCTGCGATTTCGATGTCGAATGGGGTCCACGAAAATGGCTCGAGAGTCGTTGCGACGTGGGTCTCGAAAGGCTTGAGCGTTTCCTGCCACGCTTGAATTCGCTCGTTGCGGAGCGAATACTCCTCGTCTTCTGGAAGATCGGGCGTTCCTCCTCCGTGGTGGCCGCGCAGGGTGAACTGCTGCACCGCTATGGCTTGGGGATTTCCGATATTGAGATGCACGGTGTAGCCGCCAGACTCGAGATTGAGGTCCATGCCCTCGAGCCGCACGAGAAAGGTGCCGTGATCCGTCAGCAGAGGAGCATGCCCCTGCAGATTGGGACGCAGGTAGACCATTTCGTTGTCGCGTGATTTCATTGCGACGACTTCGGCAAAGGAATCCTCCAAGGACTGAAGTCTTTCGTCCAGGCTCTTGCCGCTGCGCCCGCCCCCGACCCGTCCCTCGGCTGCGATGACCCGGCTTTTCAGCTCGTCAACGTTCTCACGCGTATCGGAGCGGACGCCGCGCAACTCGGCCTCCAGTCGGTCGATGCGCTCGACGAGATCCTTGTTGCAGGAGCTGACGCCGAGGAAGAGAGCGGCAATGGCACCGAATCGGAAAGTGGATGCGAATCCTGTCATTCATCGTCAGTATCGCCCGAGGCGGCGGTCCTTCAACTAAGGAAATGACGAGGGATCACTCCATCCAGTATCGGCAAGTATCCTGATAAGGAGACAGTTCGGAATTGATTGCTCACTGACAACCCCCACGAATGGCTCTCCTTACTCCTTGACGAGTTCCGCAGAATCATGGCGGGATCGTCTCGACTGCCTGCGACCGCTCGACCTCGTGCCGGTTGCGGCCTTTGACACCCGGGGTCTTTCCGTGTCCATTGAAGCCCCTTGTCCGCCTCGCCCCAAACCTCACCGACCCTCGCCGCGAAAGCGGCCTTGCGGTTCCGCCGCTTCTGGCCCGAGCTCGCCGCCCTGACGTCCGGAGCGCTCCTTGCCCTCTGCTACGCCCCCTGGAGTCTAGGCAGCCTAGTCTGGATCTGGTCCTTTCCGCTGCTTTCGGCGCTGTGGTTCTCTGAGCCCCGGGTCCAGAAGAACCGACACCCTCCCCGCTGGCGCCATGGCTTCCGACTCGGCTACCTCGCGGGCTTCGCTTTCTTCGGCATCAGTCTTTCGTGGATTACGGAGATCTCCCGCGTCGCAGGCACGCCCTTGGCGGGAATCGGCGCTCTCGGCGGACTGGCTCTCTACCTCGGTCTCTACGTCGCCGCCTTCGGCGCCTTCGCCGCCACGGCGGGACGCTGGTCGCCCGGCGACAGCATCGGGCCCGACACCAGGCTCGGCCAGTTGTTCGGCTCCTCCTTCGCCGCTCTGCGGACCGCCTTCCTCAACGGCGCGGCCTGGTGCGGGCTGGAGTGGCTGCGCGGGATTCTCCTGACCGGCTTCGGGTGGAACGGGCTCGGCGTCGCGCTGAAGGACCAGCTTGCCCTCGTCCAGTTCGCCGAGGTCATCGGCATCACCGGCTACGGCTTCGTCCTGATGTTTTGCGGCACGGCGCTCTTCTGCGTGGTCGTGCGGCTCGCCGCCGAACTGCTGGCCCGCCGCCGCCTGCGCCCCCACCTCGACCTCGCCGCCGCCGCCGCCCTCGTCGCGAGCCTCTTCCTCTACGGGCTCGGCGCCCTCCTCCGCGACCCCGGCGAGACCGTCGAGCTACGGGCGCGAATTCTCCAGCTCAACATCCCGCTCGACGAAAAGTGGTCGCCCGACCTGGAGACTCGGCAAAAGGTCATCTTCGACTACCGCGACCTCACCCGCCTCTTCGTCGAGGCATCGCCCCACGACCTCGTCCTCTGGCCCGAGACGGCGCTGCCCGGCATCTTCTCCAGTCCGTGGGTGCAGGAATACCTCAACGACCACATCCTCAAGGGCGACGACTTCCACCTTCTCGCCGGACTGGAGGACGCGAACATCGAGGACACCGAGATCTACAACACCATCACCCTGATGCGCGGCGACACGTCGTCCTATCAGATGTACAAGAAGATCCACCTCGTGCCCTTCGGCGAATTCATCCCTCTGCGCGGGCGTCTGCCCATCTTCGAATGGATCGCCGGGGGCATCATCGAGCGGGACTTCACCCGCGGCAGATCCCACGAACCGCTCGTGCTGGAGAAGGACGGCCACGAAATCGGCCTGGTGCCGCTGGTCTGCTTCGAGGACACCGTGCCCCGTCACGTCCGCCGCTTCCTGCGGCCCGGCCCGCAGGTGATGGTGAACGTCACCAACGATGGATGGTTCTACGACAGTGCGCAATCCCAGCAGCATTTCGACAACGCCCTGCTGCGCTGCATCGAGTTCCGGCGCCCCATGGTTCGTGCCGCCAACACCGGAGTGAGCGGCTTCATCGACGATCGCGGCAGCGTCCACGACCGGGAGGGGCTCGAGCCAGGCCCGCGCATCCTGCGCGATCCCGAGACAGGCTCGACCTACCTGCGCGGCAGCCTGCCCGGCACCCTGCGGGTGGCGCTCGACCCGCCCACGACCCTCTACGCGCGCTTCGGCGACGCCTTCTCCGTTGCGATGGGGCTGGCCGCGCTTATGGCGGCGGGCCTCAGCATGCGACGCCCTCGTAGGCCCCGGCCAGCAGAATGAGAACTTTCCGGCGGCTTCGATGGTCAACAAAGCCAGTGCTGCCTATGAACTCACTGTTCGCCAGCGGCAAGAAACTGTATCGGATCGCAATGCCCCGCAGCCGTCTTTTCAAGTTCCGTCGAGTGGTCGTGGTAAAGCTGGAACTCGAAAATC
This sequence comes from Verrucomicrobiales bacterium, assembly GCA_007123695.1. Lineage (GTDB taxonomy): Bacteria > Verrucomicrobiota > Verrucomicrobiia > Verrucomicrobiales > DEV007 > Arctic95D-9. Next base: position 243 of record SLGN01000407.1, on the reverse strand, counting down.
ACGCAGGCTTCGGTCGGATCTTCCGGCTCGAGGGCGAGGTCGCAGCGAATCTCCATCTGCTTCATGGAGCGTGATCCGGCCCGGCATCCCCGAGGCAGAGGCAGGCCAGTGAGCTCGCGCAACCACTCCGATCGGCTGCGGAAGAGTTCATGGAAAATGTGATCGGTGTCCAAGCGCGACCAGAGTAGCTCCAGGAGCGAGATCTTGGCAAGATGCAAGAAAAATCAGGCGCCGACGCCCCCT
>SLGN01000368.1 GCA_007123695.1 Verrucomicrobiales bacterium | reverse complement strand
TGAGGGAGTGTCGTGACACTTCCCAGCTAGTCCTCTCCGAAGGTTGTGCGGAGGTAGGCGAGGACGTCTTCGATCTCGCCGGGTTTGAGGACGCCGCCGAAGGGGGGCATGGGCTTGCCTTCGGCGCCTTCGGCGATGAACTTCAGAAGCTCTTCGTCGGATTTCGAGAGGGGCGCTTCGGGCCCGCGGAGGCGGAAGTTTGCGGCGGCGAGTTCCGGGGCCCCGGGGAGACCGCCGCCGCTGCCGTCGGCCTGGTGGCAGGTGACGCAGAAGGTCGCATAGATGCGCCGACCCGCTTCGAGGTCGGGACCTCCCTGGCGCGTTTCTTCGACGGTGAGGAGCGGGTCCGAGAGTGGCCCGGTGAAGGAGGTGCCGTCGAGGAGCCGGTTCAAGGTGTAGAAGGCGAGGGGGTTCTCCAAGGGCCGGCCTTCGGCGGAAAGAAGGCCTTCGAGTTCGATCTCGTAGATGTAGCCGGGTTCGAGCGGATCGACCGCGATCTCGACCGAACGCATGTCTTCCGCAATCCGGAGGCTCTTCAGGGTCACAGGGCTTTCGTCGACGCGCGGGCTGCCGGCGGGCAGATACAGGTAGCGGAAGCGGCTGATTCTCCAGGTCGATTCCGCCTCGAGCGCTGCGGAGTCCATCGGCACGGTGAAGACGAGTCGGAAGCCGTCTTGGGTCAGCTCGTAGCGCTCGATTTCGACCGGCATCCGCCCGGACCAGACGATGCGCTGCAGTCCGTCGCCCTGGCCCCAGCCGCGGGTGGTCTGGCCGACGTAGAGGCTGCCGTCGGGAGCGAAGGCCATGCGCATGTTGCCGGGGCGGAGCGGAGTGCCCGAGCGCGGCGGTACGTCGCGGAAGTATTTGAGCCCCTCGCGCCCGGCGGGAATGGTGAGGTTGTCGGCGCCGCTGTTGGCTTGGATGGCCTCGAGGCCCACGGCGTCGCGGAGAAAGGGAAAGGCGGCGCCTTGATATTCTCCGGCGATCTCTTCGAGGTGGACGCGGCTGATGAGCTTGGTGAAGTCGCCCACGAAAATCTGCCCGGCAAAAGGTCCGAAGGCTCCGTCCGTAGTGTCCCAGACCGGTTCGCCGGGGCTGCCGCCGAGAGCGCCGTGCGGCAGGGCGACGGCTTCGGGCGTGCGCAGCGCGGCGAGCGTCTCGAGATCCGTCGGTCCGGCGTAGTCGTCGCGCCATTTCAGGGAGGCGGCGTGGCCGTAGAAATGACCCGGCTTGACGTGGACGAGAGTGCTGGTGGCGATGTAGTCGCCCTGCTGGTCGGTGACGAAGAGTTCGCCATCGGGGCTGACTCCCACGCCGGCGGCGGCGCGAAAGCCGCTGGCGACGGGTTCGAGGACGCCCTCGGGCGCGACCTTGAGGGCCCAGCCGAGGTAGCGCCCCGGCGAGGGTTTCTTCTCCTTGTGGACCGGCTCCATGCGCAGCGGTTCACGGGGAAAGCGTTCGTTGAGCGGTCCGGCGAGGTCGGGCAGGCCGGTGGCCAGCAGAAAGTTGCCCTCGCGGTCGCGGTGGAGGCCGAAGGTGAACTCGTGCCAGTTGTCGGTGACGCACCAGTCGTCGTTGACGGTTTCGTAGCGGTCCGCGACGCCGTCTCCGTCGGAGTCGACGAGGCGAGTCAGTTCCGGTCTCTGGGTCACGTAGATCTCGCTCTCGGAATCGGCGAGGACGCCGAGCGGCTCGTGCAATCCGAAGGCGAAGCGGCGCCAGGGGCCTGCCGGGGGATTTTGGCAGATCCAGACTTCGCCGGGACGGTTCACCACGACGAGAGCGCCCGACGGGGTGAAGGCGACGCCGGAAATCTCGGGAACGAGTCCGGGCGGGAGAGGGACCTCCTCGATTTCGTAGGTATCCTCGGCTCGAATTCCGGTGGCGATGCCGAGCAGGAGGAATGCGGCGAGAAAGGAACGGATCATCGAGGTTCGGTGGTAGGGCTCTTTTTGAGAATGACGAGGGCGCGCGCTCCTTCGGGGAAGCGCCAAAGGCCGGGTTCGACTTCCTCGCCGCCCTCGACGACGATCTCCGCCGCGGTCTGCTCTTCGACACGGAGGAAGGCGGCGCCACCTGCGGACGGGAAGGCGAATTCCCTCGCGACGCCAGTGCCGTCTTCGAGGGGCCGCAGGCTTTCGGTGACGGGATGGCCGTGCAGGGTCAGGTCGAAGACGACGGCATCGCCTTCGTATCGGTAGCCCCGAAAGCGGGCCTCGGCCGCCCGCGAGGGATCGCCGAGCCGCAGGGGCTGGTGCAGGGTTTCTTCGTAGAAGACCTCGCCTTCGATCGCGGCGGGCTCGTTGATTTTCGCCCGGAGGGTGGGCGAGAGGTCGACGCCACCCGTCCAGATGCGGTTGACGCCCCCGCGCAGGGGGTCGTAGCAGAGGCTGAGGCCGGCCTTCAGCTCCACGGCGAAGGCCGAAGGGCCCGAGTCGGGCATGAAGGTGCGGTGGACTCGGGGAAACGACGGGGAGTCCGCTGCGGCCGGCATGGTGACCAGGCCGAGAGAGAAAAGACAAAGCAGGATGGGGCGGGGTGGGGCCATGTTCTCGGAGAGTCCGGAAGAATGGCACGGCCCGCCGGAGCCTGTCCAGTCCCGATTCCCGCCGAGCCTACGAAACGAGGGCGACCGCCTCGGGCTCGGCCGGCGAGGCGAGGGATTCGATGCGCTCCCTGAGATCGGCGATGGAGAAGGGTTTGGTGATGACTCCATCCATGCCGACGGCGAGGCAGCGCTCGCGGTCCTCGTCGAAGACCATGCCGGTCATTGCGAGAATGGGGACCCTTGCATTGCGGTGGTCGAGCTGGCGGATCGCCCCGGTGGCCTCGATTCCTCCCATCACGGGCATGTTGACGTCCATGAGGATGAGGTCGAAGACGATGGGGCCCTCCGCTAGATCGACTGCTTCGACTCCGTTCGCGGCCACGGTGACTTCGCAGCCGAGCTTCTCCAGAGTGAGGCGAGCGACCTTTTGGTTGACGAGGTTGTCCTCGACGAGGAGGACGCGCGAGCGACCGTCGCTCCGGCGACCGCAACCGTTTCCGGGAGGCAGGGGCTTTCGCGACACGAGATGTGCCTCCTCCTCGGGGCGTTCGAAGTCGATGGTGAAAAGAAAGGTGGTGCCGTGGCCGGGCTCGCTTTCAAACCAGATCCGTCCGCCCATGAGTTCGACGAGATTCTTCGAGATGGCGAGCCCCAAGCCCGTGCCGCTGTGCGACACGGGACGTTCCGCGTCGATCTGGCGGAACGGGGTGAAGAGAGTTCCTCCCGCCTCCTCGCGGATCCCGATGCCGGTGTCGCGGACTTGGAAAAGAAGCTGGTCCCGCGTGGACTTGCGGTGACTCTGCACCGTAACGGTGACTTCTCCGTGTTCGGTGAACTTGATCGCGTTGCTGACGAGGTTCGACAGCACTTGTTTGAGGCGGAGATCGTCGGCGACAAAGAAATCCGGCAGGGTGTCGCAGATCGTTGCTGAAAGTCGGATGCCGCAGCCCTCGGCGTTCGCCTTGTAGACGAGGAGAACCTCCCAGACGAGGCGCTGCAGTTCGAAGGTCCTCGGCTTCAGGGGCATTTTTCGCGCGTTGAGTTTGGCGTAGTCGAGGATGTCGTCGAGGATGTTGAGGAGCGACTCGCTGGAGCTGTGAATGGTCTCGAGATGCTCGCGCTGGACCGGGTCGAGCTCCATTTCGAGAAGGAGGTTGACCATTCCGAAGATGCCGTTCATCGGAGTGCGGACCTCGTGGCTCATGTTGGCGAGAAAGCGCTCTTTTTCCTTGGCCGCTTGGAGAACTTCCTCGTTGAGCCGTTCCAATTGGTCCTGCTTCGCCGACATCGACGCCGCCATGGAGCGAACGAATCCGATGAGCGGATGTTCCCCCGGACGCAGCGACGGAATGCGCTGCGTGTGGCTCGGGTATTTCACCATGAACTCCGAGACGATCTTCTCAAGCTGCTGGATCGTCTCCTCCGCGCCGCCACGATTCTCCGTCCAAGCTGGGGACGACTTGGGCAGAACAGGCTTCAACGGAGACGGAAGAAGGGACGTCTTGCCTGAATCGGAAGGGAACTTCGGAACTCTGCGCCGAATATGAGGCTTCATTAGCCATATTTTATATAAAAATTATAAACATGCAAGCTTTTTATAGCTTTCCATGTTCGTTCGTTAGCCTACTTCTTCTCTTTGTTTCCGAAGCGTGCCTGAAACCACTTCTGAAACTCCTCCGCAGCTGCGGCGGAGTTCGAGATCGGGGTGCCTCCGAGGCGGCGGATCCGCTCCGCGTCTTCTCGTTCGAAAACTCTCGCAAAGACCGGCACGGAACTGCCGAGGAGCGAAAGGACTTTTTCCGCGTCGGAGACGCGGCGCATCGACGCGACGACGAAGCGGGCTCTGGAGACGCCGGCCTGCGCGAGGATGTCTTCGTCGGCACCGTCTCCGCGCAGGCAGGGCACGCCCTTCGCGTCGAGTTCGGCGATGACGATGGGGTCGTCGTCGACGACGAGAACTGGAACTTCCGCGGCGAGGAGGGGACGCAGTACCCACTGGCCCGAGGAGCCGAGCCCGAGAATGAGGGCGTGGTTGGCGAAATCGCTGGCGGGGCGGTCGCGGCGGCGTCTGCGCAGGGGGTGCAGGGCCATGAGCTTGCGGGCCACGGACTCCCGTGCGAGCAGAGGCGTTGCCGTCATGGTGACGACGGCCATGATGGCGATGACGGCGAAGGCGTCCCGGTCAAGGTGCCCCAGTTGGAGTCCGACAAAGCCGATGACGAGGGAGTATTCGCTGGTCTGGGCGAGAAGCAGTCCACTCTCGATCGCGGCGCGGCTGGTGAGGCCAGTCCATTCGGCCACGGCGGTCACGAGGGGAGGCGTGAGAACGAGAACGAGGACCGCGAGGACGAGCGCGGTGGAGACGGCTTCGGCCCCGGGGATGTCGACGAGCGATCCGAGGGCGACGAAGAACAGCGCCCGGAAGAAGTCGGAGATGGACTGGAGGAGGCCTCCGACGAGGCCGTTCACGGGGAAGCTGGAGAGAGCGTAGCCCGCGAGGAAGGCTCCGGCGACGAGTGGCAGCCCGGCGAAATCCGCCGCACCGAGAAAGAGGAAAAGAACCGTGAGGGCGGCGAGGAGGAGGGCCTCTTCGTCGCCGTCGCAGCGCTCGGCGATCCACCGGGCGCCGCGGCGTTGCAGGATCCAGGCTGCGGCGGCGAGGACAAGGGCGGCGCCGTATCCGGAGGCGAGGGATGCGATGCCTCCTCCGAAGTGGCTCAGAGCCACCAGGACCGCGATGGTGAGGGCGTCTTGCAGGAGGAGGACGCCGACGACCATGCGCCCGTGGGGCTCGAAGGACTGCTGGGTGACTTGGAGCTGCCTGAGCGCCACGATGGTGGAGCTGGCGGTGACGGCGAAACCGAGGTAGACCGCCTCGATCTGCGCGAAGCCGAAGGCCCGGGCCGCCGCGTAGCCGACCGCGCCCATGGCGAGGAACTGGACGAGACCCACGCGGACGACGACGCGCCGCTGGCGCCGGAAGCGCTGGGGATTCAGTTCGATGCCGGAGGCGAACACAAGGAAGGTGAGCCCGAGTTCGAGAATGAAGATGGCGGGATCGTCCCCGCTCGAGTGGGGACCCCAGTCCTCTCCGTGAGGGACGAGACCGGTGAAGGACAGCGTCATCCCGAGCCCGAGCAGCAGGGGGATGGGCGGTATGCCGGTGGCCCGCGAGATGCCGTGGCCGACGGCGGCGACGAAAAGAAGCAGGGCGAGTTCGGTCATGTCCTGCGCGCGGGGAGGTGCCCGGCTTCCCGGAGCGTGGCGTTGAGCTGCTTGATCCCGTCGATCTTCGAGATCATGAGGTAGTCGGTGCCGATTTCGACGAGTTGGTCCATCTCGCGCTGGTCGTGGACGTGGATGGCGCAGGGCACTCCGGCGCTGCGGCAGCGGTAGGCGAGGAGGTCGTTGGTCGCGTCGATCCGCAAGGCGGAGACGACGAGCTTGGCGCGGCGGTAGTGGAGATGCTCGAGGACGGATCGGTGGGTGGCGTTGCCGAGCACGGTGGCGCAGGGCAACTGCTCGAGCTTCTTGGGATCGGTGTCCACCGCGAGGACGGTCTCTCCCGCCTCGTGGAGTTGCCGGGCGAGAGCGCGTCCGAGCGAGTTCATCCCGACGACGATGACGTGGTCCGACGCGGGAGAGTGGGACTTGCCCTCCTCTTCTTCGGCCTTTCCGTCGTCGTCCCCGCGCGACCGCTTCGGGAGAAGAGGACGGAGGAGGCGGCGGCGGTCGGCGAAGCGGTAGAGCGGTTCGCTGAAGCGGATCATGTAGGCGGAGACGGTGATGGTGGCCAGGCCGATGAGCGCCGTCTGGGACATGATGTTGTCGCCGACGAGACCCTTGCCGACACCGAGGGCGACGACGATGAACGAGAATTCGCTGATCTGCGCCACGGTGACGCCGGCGAAGAAGGAGGTCCGCTTGGTGTAGCCCATCCGCGCGATGATCCAAATGAAGATCATCGGATTGCCGATGAGGACGAAAAGCGATAGGGCGACGACGGTCGGCCATTCGGCGATGGCGTCGCCGAATTCCATTTTGACCCCGAGGGAGACGAAGAAAACCGCGATGCAGAAGTTCATCAGCGGATGGACGCGCCGGTGGAGGTCTTCGTGGTGGGGAAGCTGCGCCAGGGCGATGCCGGCGAGGAAGGCGCCGATCTCGAGGGAGAGGTGCATCGCGTGCGCCGCCATGACCAGGGCGAAGCACCAGGCGAGGCTCCAGATGAGCACGGCCTCGGGCCGGCGGGCCGCCCACGCAAACGGGCGCGGCAGCAAGTAGCGGGCCGCGAGAAGGGCGACGAGAAGCAGCACCGCCATGCCTCCGAAGGCGCTTCCGATCCCCCGTGCGACGGAGCCCCAGCTCATGGTTCCGGACTCCTCTCCGGCGCCTCCGAGCCCGGCGAGGAAGGTGAGGATGAGGATGGCGACGAGGTCCTGGACCAGGAAAATGCCCACCGCGATGCGCCCGTAGAGTTCGTTGAGGTGGCCTTTTTCGTCGAGCAGCTTCACCACGACGACGGTGCTGCTGAAGGTGAGGGCCACGGCGAGGAAGATCGACTCCATCGGCTCGAAGCCGAGGAGATGGCAGAAGGCGAGGCCTCCGGAGGCAGTGAAGACGACTTGGCCGATTCCGGCGACGACGGCGACTTTGCCGACGTCGCGGATCTTGTCGAAGCTCAGTTCCAGCCCGACGAGGAAGAGCAGCAGGGCGATGCCGGTTTCGGAGAGAAGTTCGAGCGATTCCGAAATCGTGACCAGTCCCGTGAGGGGACCGAGGAAAAGTCCGGCGACGAGGTAGGCCACGATCGACGGCATTCCGATGCGCCGGGCGAGAAAGGCGAAGATCGCGGCGGCCACCACCATGATCCCGAGATCATCGATGAAGGTGTCGTCGGACATGGCGGGTCAGGATGCCGGTGCCTGCGCTTCGCGCTGGCGTTTGCTGATCTCGCGCAGCGCGGCGAGCACGGTGGGCGGCGTGGCCGGGACGCCGACCTCGACCCCGAGTTCCGGCTTGAGGCCGAAGTGGACGAGAGCGTCGAGCAGGGCCTCGCGAACGGCGAAGGCGAGCAGCACGGGGGCCTCGGCGCAGGGGTCGCCGGGAAGGGAGGCGGCGTCGCCGAGGGGGCGGAGCCGGTCGTGCACGACCTCGAAGGGAGCGTCGGCGAAGGCGGGGACGCCTTCGGGCGGGCCGTGGGAGGAGGCCGGTCCGCTTTCCTCCGGCGGGGGCGTTTCCGAAAGAATCCAACCCGCGCCGAGGGTGAAGGCCCGCATCGCCTGGGCAAAGTCCCGGTCGCCCTGGGCGGGGGAGGGGGAGCCCTCGTGGGCGAGGTCGAGCCGCAGGATCTGGACCTCGCCGGTGAAGGCGTCCACCTGCACTTCCGCCACCGCGGCGGCGTAGGTGAAGGCGGAGAAGGGCCAGCCTGCGCCGAGTTCGTGGTCCCACCAGAGGTTGGGGGTGCGGTGGTAGCCCGCCTCGACGAGATTGACCCTCTTGCGCCAGGCGCCCTCGACGACTTCGCGGAAGTCGAGAGGACTCCGGGGGGACACGTCGGTGCCGACCAATCCCTGGGAAAAGCGGATCGCCTCGATTTGGATCTCGGTTTGGCCGCGGGCCGCGAAAAGCTGCAAGGCCACCTCCCTGAGCCGGGTCTGGAGGCGCGAGCAGGCGTCGGCGATGGCCCTGAGGACGAGGCCGGCGGCGTCCGCACCGATCACGGGGGTGGAGCGGGGCAGCACTTCGAAGTCGTTGAGGACGACGCGCACCGAATCCTCTTCGATGCCGAGCCGAGTGGCGGTCTCTTCCCGAATCTGGTTGTGCAGGCCGTCGTTCACGTCGAGCAGGCCGACCCGCACGACGACGGAGCCGTCGGCGAGGATTTGCACGAGAACTCCCGCCGCATCCCGTTCGGGACGTGGGTCGCCGAGTCCGAATTTTGCCGGTACTGCTGCGATGCCCCGTTTGTAGCAGGGATTGCGCCGGTTCCACTTGGCAATTTCGGCGGCGCGGGATTCGAAGTCGCTCCGGCGCAGCACTTGGTTCCAGACGCGGGCGATGGAGCCGGCGTGGACGGGCTGTCCGCAGGGGGCCGAGTTCAGCGCGCCGTCCTCGCGGTAGAAGTTGAGTTCGCGCACGGCCCGCGCCTCCAGGCCGAGGGTGGCGGCGATGCGGCGGACGACTTCCTCCATGGCCCAGGCGCCCTGGGCCGAGCCTTCGGCGGGCAGGGAGGAGGAGACGAGCCGGTTGGTGCGGCAGAGCTGCGTGACGATGCGCAGGTTCGGCACCGCGTAGACCGAGTCGGCGTGCAGCGCGGCCCGGTCCATGGCCGTGGCCGAATCGGCCGGGAAGCTGCCGCCATCGACGTGGAGCTTGAGGTCCAGCGCGGAAATGCGGCCCTCCGCGTCGAAGGCGGCGTCGAACTCGGCCATCACCGGATGCCGCAGCCCCCGCACCAGCGGGGAGGCGGGACTGGCAACCCTCAGTTCGACGGCGGTGCCGCAGGCCGTGCAGGCCAGCGTCGCAAGCATGGCGAGCCGCGCCGGCTCGAGCTCCAAGGCGTCGCTGGCCCCGGCGAGGGGCATGGCCTCGACCTGTACCTCGGACTCGGGAACGCCTGCGACCCGGGCCACCGCGGTGCGGATCGCTCCGGGGGATAGGGATTTGGCTTCCACCACATAGCCGCCACCGCGCCGCCGGGGGGAGACCCGGATCCGGGGCGGGCCGGAGAGGGGAACTTCCTGCGGCGGCAGCAGGAATCCGCCGGAGAGGCGGCGGTCTCCGGCCTCGAGGGCTTCGGCCACCTTTCCCCGCTCGCAAGTGCGGGGAGGCTCGTGGAAGCTGGCTACGGCCAGGGCATGGTCGATGCCTGCGATGGCCGGCTGGGAATGGTAGTCGATCCTGAGGAGCGACGCCGCCTCGCGGCAGACGGCCTCGTCGCGCCCGATGACGAGGGCGACGGGCTGGCCGAGGTAGGAGATCTCGTCTTCGGCCAGCAGGGGCTCGCCCGAGAAGTCGGGCCCGAGCGAGTTGCGGAAGGGCGGGATGTCGTCGGCGAAGAGGATCGATTCGATTCCCTCGAGGCGCCGTGCGTCGGCGGCGTCGCGGCCCGTGATGGTGGCGCAGGGATGGGGGCTCTCGACGACGAGGGCGACGAGGGTGCGGGCCCGCGCCTGCCAGGAGGGCAAGACCCGTTCCTCGCTGGAGTTCGAGAGCATCTCGCGCCGCCGCCGCAGCCGCTCGGCGAAGGTCTCGCGAGGAGCGGGGGGATCGCCGGATTCGGGTTGGGGGGCTGTCTCTAGTTCTGCTTCGCTCATCGCATGGTGCCTCCGGGCCGTGCCTTCGCCGGGGAGTGGCCGGGGGGCGCGGCTTCAGTTCCGGGGAACTTCGTAGAAGGATTCGTCGAGTTTGGCGAATTCCGAGGTGGCCGTCAATCCCTCGGGGCGCTGGCTTTCGGGGCTCGGGTGCTGCACATGGAATTTCTGGAACAGGGTTCCGACGAGCTGCCTGAGGTAGCCGGCGTCGATGCGGCCCGGGACCGGCGGCGCGATCTCCACGCTGCGCAGCAGCACGGGCAGGGTCTCGACCACGGTCCGTTCGCCCCAAGTCCGTCCGGCGAGGAATTCCTCGGCCTCGCGGGCGCGCTGGGGGACGGGACCTAGGCCGGAGTAGGCGAGGCGGGCCTTGACGATGCGGCGCTCGCGGAATTCGATGGAGAAGGCGGCGGTGGCGTAGGGGGTGCAGGCGGTGCGGCGCGGCGCGGCGAGGTAGACGTCGTTGATCTGCGAGGTGCTGCCGCGTGCGGCGAGAGCCGCCTCGGTGGCGCGGGGCAGCGTGATGGAGCGGATCAGCTCGCCCGGCTGGAGCAGGGTGCGCCCTTCGCCGACGAAGAACTGCGAAAGCGGCACGTCGCGCTCGCCGTCGGCCGAGAGGAGGCGGGCGCGCGCGTTCAGGGCCATGAGCAGCGGCGCGAGCTGGCCTGCGGGCCAGGCTGCGGCGAGGCAGCCCCCGAGCGTGGCCCGGTTGCGGACCGGCCTCGTCGCGAAGCGGCGCAGGGCCTTGTTGAAGGCGAGGCATTCCCGGCCGATGTGTTCGGCCACGTGGGTGAGCGACGCGGCGGCGCCGATTTCCCAGGATTCCTCGCTGGTTTCGATCGAGGTGAGTTCGCCGACGCCTTCGAGAGAGATCAAGTCGGCGGAGCCCTTGGCGGACCGGGCGGGCGTGCCGGTGCCGCCGGCGATCAGCGTCGCCTCCGGGTAGTCGCGCATCTGCTTGAGCAGTTCGACGAGATTTCCCGGCCGGAGGAAGCGGTTCTTGGCCCCGTCGACGTAGAGCAGCGGGCCTTCGTCGGGCAGTTGGAAAAGGGCGCGGGTGAAGCGGTCGCCGAAGATGTCCTTCCGCCCGGTCCAGACCCAGCTCTCCTGCCCCTGCCGCTCGGCGCGGCGGGCGGCCTCGTGGCGGAGCTGCTCGGTCGAGGCGAAGACCTCGCAGGCGGTTTCCCGGATCGCGGGGACGTTCGCGCTGCGCGTGGCGATGGCGTCGAACTGGTCGCCGACCTGGCCGCGCCGCCGCAGGTCGGGCCGGTAGTATCCCTCGAAGGCGAGGGCGACGACAGCGTCGAGGCGGCCGCCCGAGCATTCGAAGCGGTCCTTGTGGAAAGCGAGATTCACGGGGTGCTCGGGCTCGGCGTTGCGGATCCCCTCGGGTGTCCAGATCTGTCGTCCCGCGAGCATGGGTAGCAGCACCAGGCCCGCATCGACGATGCGGAAGCGATGCCGCTCGCCTTCGCGCAGCCCCATCACCACGAGCCGGGGCGAGAGATGGGCGTCGTGCTCGGCGTAGGACGAGAAGCAGGGATCCAGCCGCGCGAGGAAAGCCGCAAGGGTACTGAGAGCGGACTCGCGCTCCACCCGGCAGCTCTCTCCATCCAATTCAAAAGTGAACCAACTCTGCATCTTGCCCTCTCGCCCCCTCGATGGTGCCCGCGCCCGGAGCTCTGGCTCCGACGACGGGGAAACGGGGAAAGCGGATGGTGTAGCACAAATCGCCGCGAGGGGCAGCACTTTTCTTTCGGCGGAGGCGAAGGAAACTCGTTCCGGTTCAGTCCAGAGGAAGGATCTGCACCGCGTCGATGTGGGCGTTGCCGTTCTCGACGTGCCGCAGCAGGTCGGCCCCGTGGTTCCATTCGCCGGTCGGCTTGGCTTCGTCGTCGTCCACCAAGATCCCGTCGAGCTCGGTCTTCGGATGCCAATCGAGTTCTAGTTCGGCGAGGTCGGGCGGGTTCGGGTCCACTGCGAACGGAGGGGGTTGGACCGGGGCGTCTCAGGGAAGCTTTGGGACGCGTCGGCGTTCTCTCACCGCCACACGTTGGACATGCCCATGCGCCCGCCGCGGATCATCTCGTGGTCGGTCCCGGCGATCAGGCCGATGGCGCCGGTCACGGACCTGCAAGCGTCGAGGTGCCCGGAAACAAATGGCACGACCGAACGAGCCGCCAGTTCATCGCGCGCAGCCGGCGTGCGGACGAGGCTCCCGCCTGCGGCGAGGAATCCCGCAGCCAAGGGCACGGACTCCGCGATTCATCAATGGCAGTCGTTCTGACGCAATTTCTTGGAGAATGGCGCGATTGCGCCATTGCGATTCGCCGATCAGCCCGATATCTATGTTCTAGTTTACGGATATTCGACACCGCGATGATCGCCGCACTCAAGTCCCCATCAAGCGCCGCAGTCGGCGGTTCGGCGGGTCGGCGGGTCGGCGGGTCGGTGTAAGCCTGGGCCTGACTATTCCACGGGGCGTTCGGCCCGGGTTGGTGGGGAGTCAAACTACACCCAGCGCGCGGGCCACCAAGGACCGTTTGGTTTCGGCCTCGCGATTTTGCGCTCGTTTCCGCGCCTTGTGCCAAGCAGTTGGGTTCCCGCGTCGCTTGGTGCGGGAGCCGTCCCAAGCCGCGCCGGGAGGGCGGATTGTCACCTTGCGTGCCAAGCCATTGCGGGACCGAGGGCACGGATCAGCTTTTGCGGCTGCGAACACGAACGCCGTTCAATCGGAGGCGCCGCACCGCGGCGTCCTGAGATTCTCCGCGCATCTGCGCACCAAAGCGGGACACCGCTTCTTGACACCCAACCCGAACCGCATACAGTAGCATGACACCACCGAGTCCGTTTGAAAATGGCCCGCTCTCCACCTCCCGTGGCCCGTCGCGCAGACGATTTATCAAGGAATCCTCCTCAATCGGATTCGGGAGCGTCATCGGAGTTTCACTTAATCCAAACTCTGTGTATGCGGATGACTCGGACGAACACGAGTGGGCGGATGATAGGGAAGATTGCTCGCATGTCTATGTGGGTAATGGACCTTACGACTGGCAATACTACGATTCGAAAGAAATCGCGGAAAATTCTAGGGGTGCCGCTGTGCAAGACATGACGACAATTCAGTGGAAAATGGCTGCTCTTTATGCTACGGGGAGTAATCAGACCGCCCTTCCGAAAATGTCATTCAACGACCCTCAGCATTTGGAAAGTTTCGAGCTTCAGTCTACGCCAACTGCGTCGGTTCATTACGAACCTGGCAATCAAAAATATTTCATAAAGATTCACGTCTCAATACTGAGGAGAATTCATACCGTCGAAGGCGGTTGAATCCTACTTGGGCCGATGCGGGTGGTAATTGCGGGTGGTAATATTTCGGAGCTTTGTCATCACTCGGTGTTCTCAATTGGGAACCTTCTTTTGCACGCTACCGACCTTAGGCCTCGCTTCCTGCTGGCTATGTTCATCTCGAAATCCAGCGACGGTTGCGGGCGGTGGTTTGGGTGTTGGTGAAAGCGGCATTCTCATCATTTGTTTTTGTTCAAGTGATTTTAATAAGGTTCCGAAAGCATGAACTACAAAAGGTTGTTGTTTCCAATTCTCGCAGTTTTTCTCATTTTCTTTGCCTTATTCTTTGATCGAATTAAGACATCTAAATTCGGCAGTTCTCCAAAATTAGTCACATCGAAATCTTCACCAAGTTTCGTTTCGGAGGCTCTTGATGAAGATTTGTCTGTTACGTTCATTGCGGGCACAAGCGATTTGAGGTCGAGCAAGCGCCATCATGACGATGTTGACTGGCTGCATCGGTCTCGGGATGAATTTCTGGAGCGAGCGAAGCAGTTGAACGATGGTGAATTCCTTGCGCTATGCGAGGAAGTTTCCCGATGGCTCGAACACGAAAATGGTGCGCAAGCAGATGCGCTAGCCACCTACGCGGCGCGAGAGAGAAGGAGGGTTCTTCCAAGGGTGCTCGACATTTTCGCGAGCGATGAATCCCGCGTGAACACCATGCTGGTTTTTCCTCCCGCCGCCCATGCTTTTT